>CP181165.1:207221-222480 GCA_052400135.1 Enterobacteriaceae bacterium | reverse complement strand
AAATTTATTTTAAAAAATATTAAAAATATTAATTTATAAAATAAAATATTATATTTAATATAATAAAATTTATAATCTAAATGGTCTTTTCCATAAAAATTTAACTTTTTTTTTTTTTTTTTTATTAATTAATATTTTAAAAATTATATTAATTAAAATTAAAATTTTCTCTAAAAAATTAATTTTTATTTTTTTATCCCATGATTTGTCTCTATTAAAAATAATTTTTTTACCAATTTTATTATATAATTTATAAGCAATTAAAAAAGGGAGATATAATTTTATAGATAATTTTAATAAACTATTAATTGAAGAATTATAATATAACTCAGATTTATTAATTATTTTTTTAACTATAATAAAAAGATTTTTACGATTTTTTTTTTTAAAAAAATTAAATATATTTAAATTAACTTTTTTTAATAAAAAAATAGGTAAATAACAACGATTATTTTTATAATCAAATATAACATCTCTTGAAATATTAGTTAATTGCATTGCTATACCTAAATTACAAGCAGCATTTAATATTTTATAATTACAATTTTTATTAATAATTTTAATTATAATTATTCCAATAACACCAGCAACATGATAACAATAATTTAAAACATCTTCAAATTTATAAAAATATTGATTTTCTAAATCAATTAAATAACCTTTAATATGATCAAAAATAAAAATAGGTGAAATATTAAATTTAAAAATTACTTTTTTAATTTCATTAAAATGGGGTTCATTTGTTTTAAAATTACAATATATTTTTTGAGTATTTAAAATAAAATTTTGAATATTTAAAAATTTTTTTTTGACATTAAATTTACTTTCTTTAAAACCTAAAATTTCATTATCAATTATATCATCACAATAACGGCACCAAGAATATAAAATTAATATATTTTTTTTAATTTTTTTATTTAAAAAAAAAGATGCAAAATTAAAGTTTATAGAACCTTTATTAATATCATTAAACATATATTCCTATAAATTTAAAATTTATTTAAATTTTTTATTATAATTTTTGAAGTTATTTTTGCGGAATTAAGTACTCCTGGTATTCCTGCTCCAGGATGAGTTCCTGACCCAACAAAATAAAGATTTTTAATTATTTTATCTTTATTATGTATACGTAATAATGTGCTTTGTAATATATTAGGTGATATTGAAAAAGAAGAACCATAAAAAGTATTTAATACATTACTAAAATCTAATGGAGTAAATATTTTAGAAATTATTATATTTTTAATTAAATTAGGCATATAATATTTTTCTATATATTTTAATATTTTATATTTTAATTTTGGACCCTCAATAATCCAATTAATATTTAAAACACTTAAATTAGGTACAGGTACTAAAGCATAATAACTATCACATCCATTTGGAGCTAATGAATCATCAATTTTACAAGGAGCATGTAAATAAATTGAAAACTTATTAATTAAATTTTTATAATTAAAAAGATTATATATTATTTTTTTATATTTAGGACCTAAAAAAATTGAGTGTTGCGAAAATTTATTATAATTACATTTTAAACCAAAATAAATAATAAATAATGAATTACTAATTTTTTTTTTATTTAAATAAATACCATATAATTTAGATAATAAATTTTTATTTAATAAATTTTTATAAGTATTTATAACATCAGCATTTGATATTAATAAATCTGTTTTTATTTTTTTACTATTAGTTAAATAAACTTTTTTAATTATATTTTTAATAGTTTTAATTTTATAAACTTCAGAATTAAATATTATTTCACCACCTAAATTTTTATATAATTTTATCATAGCTTTTATTAAAGTATATATTCCACCCTTAGGATACCACATCCCCCATTTTCTTTCTAAAGAATGTATTAATGTATAAATAGAAGATATTTGAAAAGGATTACCACCAATTAATAATGAATTAAATGAAAAAACTTGACGTAAATATTCATCATTTATATAACTTGAAATTTTATTATATGTATTATCAAAAATTTTAAGTTTTAAAAATTTAGATAAAATATATAATATATGACTTTTAAATAAAAAGGGTTTATTACTATATTTTATGTATGCTTCTGAAAATACTATATTTGAATATTTTAAAAATCTACGATATCCAAATATATCATTAAAATTAAATTTTTTAATTTCTTTTTCTAATTCATTTTGTTTATTATTATAAATAAATGATTTACCACATTCCCAAAATATTTTATAAAATGGTTTAACAGGTAATAATTCAATATTGTATTTTCTGTTATTTTTAATAGATAAAATTTCAATAATTGAAGTAGGATCAGTAATAACTGTTGGTCCAGTATCAAAAATAAAACCATTTTTTTTATAAATATTTGCACAACCTCCTGGTTTATTTCTTTTTTCAATTATTATAGTATTTATTCCTTTAGATTGCAAACGTATAGCTAAAGCTATACCCCCAATTCCAGATCCAACAATTATAGTTTTTTTCATTTTAATTAAAATAATTATTTATTAAAAAACAAAAAATTTTAAAATATGAAAACGGAGGTTTTAATTTTATTATTTTAATTATATCAAAAAAATTAATTTCTTCAAAATAAAATCTATTAATTAAAGATTCAGATAAATTATAAAAAGATTGAATTAATTTATATCGTTTGTTTGCTTTAATTAATATAAAAAAAATTTTATTTAATAAAATATAAATTTTTTGTTTTTTATAAATTTTATAAGATAAAATATTAAATTCATTTAATATTTTTTTATAGTTAATATTATTAATTTTTAATATATTATTAGATAAATTTAATAAAATATGTAACGAATAACCTGTTGTAGCATGATAAAACCCCCCCCGTAAACCATTTAAAATAATATTTTTAAAAATTTTATTTTTAGTATTTTTAAGTTTTATTGGTATTATTCCATATTCTTCTCTTATTAATTTTTTAATAATCCATTTTTTTTTTATAATATATTTAAAAATATTATTTCTTAATATATTTAGTTTAAAAATATTATTATTAACATAATGTGTATCTTCAATTAATATTTTTTTTTCAGAAAATGGAATAATATAAATAAAATGAAAACTTTTTTTTTGATATATTGTAGCATCCATAATAATTGGATAAATTAAATTATGTGATTTTTTAAAAATCCATTCTTGACCTAAAAATATTTGTAATCCAATTTTTTCATTTAAATCTGGTAAATATCCTCTACCATCTATTATTAAATTACAATAAAAAATATTTCCGTTATTTAATTTTACAAAATTTTCGCCATAATTTATAATTTTAGTATTTAATAATAAATTATTTTTAAATTTTTTTTTTAAATAATCAAAAAATTTATTTGATTTAATACAAAAATAACCATTTTTAAAATTATATATATAATTTGGAAATTTTACTATATAATTATTTCATTGATAAGTTATTAAATGACTTATATAATTATTTTTATTAATAATTAAATTATTTTTAAAAAAAGACCAAGTATGATTACCACCTGCTTTATTATTTAAATCAATTATTAAAATTTTGAATTTTTTTTTAAGTAAACTTAAAGCAATTAAACCATTTGATAAACCTGCACCTATAAAAATTATATCATATTTATTATTCATAAATTTTATAGTTTTAAAAAATTTTTTTTAAATATATATTATGATTAAAAAAATGATTAATTTTATTTTTATAATAATTATATTTTTATTATTTAAACAAAAATCAAATATAATAAATATAGAAGTTGGATTTTCACCTGGTGAAACAGCCAAAAATATAATTTTAAAATCAATAAAAAATTCAAAAAAAACAATTGATATTGCTGCTTATTCTTTTACTAGTAAATCAATAGCAATGTTATTAGTTAAAGCATATAATAAGGGAATTAAAATAAGAGTTGTAGCTGATAAAAAATCAAATATGGGTAAATATACTATTATTAAATATTTAAAAAAACATAATATAAAAGTAAAATTAAATAATAAATATTCAATTATGCATAATAAATTTATGATTATTGATAATAATTCAATCGAAACAGGTTCATTTAATTATACAAAAAATGCAGTATACAAAAATGCTGAAAATATTATTTTAATTAAAAATATATATAATATTACTAAAATTTACAAAAAAGAATTTAATATTTTATGGAAAGAATCTATTAAAATTTAAAATATAAATTAAACAATATTTTTAAAAATGATTTGATTTAAAAATTATTTTAAATATTTTATATTAAAAATTATTTTAATTTTAAAAATGATTTTTTTTTTTCCTTTCATTGTTTTTAAGAAAATTTTTACGTAAACGAATAGATTTAGGAGTTATTTCAATTAATTCATCATCTTCAATAAATTGCAATGCTTTTTCTAAAGTCATTTTTATAGGCGTTATTAATGAAATTGCATCATCTGATCCTGATGCTCGCATATTTGTTAATTTTTTCCCCGTTACACAATTTACTGTTAAATCATTAGAACGTGAATTTATTCCAATTATCTGACCTTCATATACCATTTCTCCATGTTGTATAAATAATTTACCCCTATTTTGTAAATGAAATAAAGCAAAAGCAACAGCTTTTCCTTTATTATTAGATATTAATACTCCATTAGGTCTTTTATTAATTTCACTAACACAAAAATCATCATAATGACTAAAAGCAGAATGCATTAATCCTGTACCATTTGTAATTGTTATAAAATTAGATCTAAAACCCATTAAATTACGTGATGATATTAAATATTCTAATCTAATTTGTTCTTTAGTATAAGGAATAATATTATTTAAAATTCCCTTTCTTTTACCTAAATTTTTAATAATTTCACTTTGATATTGTTTTTTAATATCTAATAATAAATTTTCAAATGGTTCTTTTATAATATTATTAATTTTTTTAGTAATAATTTTAGGTCTTGAAACAGATAATTCAAAACCTTCTCTTCTCATATTTTCAATTAAAATTGATAAATGTAATTCACCACGACCTGAAACTTTAAAAATATTAGTATTTTTAGTTTCTTCTATTTTTAATGATACATTAGTTAAAATTTCTTTTTTTAAACGTTTTAAAATTTGTCTAGAAGTAATAAATTTACCTTCATTACCGCTAAATGGAGAATCATTTACATTAAAAAATATTGTTATAGTTGGTTCTTCAATTAAAAGGGGGGGAATAGGTTTTATATTATCAATATCACATATAGTATCAGAAATATTTAATTTTCCTAAACCTGTAACAGCAACAATATCTCCAGCATATGCTTTATCTATTTCAATACGATTTAAACCTAAATAACTAATAATTTTACAAACTTTTGAGTTTCTTAAATTACCATTTTTATTAATTATAATAACTTCCTTATTGGAATATAATGTACCACTTTTAATTCTACCTATTCCAATTGTTCCTAAATAATTATTGTATTCTAATTGAGAAATTTGCATTCTTAATTTTTTATTTATATTTTTAATAGGAGGAGAAACATTATTAATAATTGTTTTTAATAAAGGAGACATATCACATTCCATTTTTTTATAATCAAATCCAGAAATTCCATTAATAGCTGATGTATAAATAATAGGAAAATCTAATTGTTCATCACTAGCTTTTAAATTAACAAATAAATCAAAAGTTTTGTCTAAAACCCAATCAGGACGAGCTCCAAACCTGTCAATTTTATTAATAACAAGAATTATTTTTAAACCATTTAAAAAAGCTTTTTGAGTAACAAAACGTGTCTGGGGCATAGGACCTTCTAAAGCATCAACAATTAAAATTGCTGCATCAACCATTGACATAATTCTTTCTACTTCTCCTCCAAAATCAGAGTGTCCAGGTGTATCAATAATATTGATACGATATCCATTCCATATAATAGCAGTATTTTTTGAAACAATAGTAATACCACGTTCCTTCTCTAATTCATTAGAATCCATTATTCTATTTAAATTAATATTTTTTTTAATTATTCCAGATTGTTGTAATAATTTATCTACTAATGTTGTTTTACCATGATCAATATGTGCAATAATAGCTATATTTCTTATTTTTTGATTCATATTTTATCCAATCAAAATATTTTATTTCTTATATTTATATAATAGTTATAACTTTAATTAAATTTATAAATTCTTATAATTAATTTATAATATTTTAAAAATAAATTAAAATATATAATAATATATTAAATTTTAAAATTATTAAATTATAAAAAATGAATAATTTTATAAAAACACAAATTGCAGTAATTGGTTCAGGACCATCAGGTTATTCAGCAGCTTTTAGATGTTCAGATTTAGGTTTAAAAACTATTTTAATAGAACGTTATCAAAATTTAGGAGGGGTTTGTTTAAATGTTGGATGCATCCCCTCAAAATCTTTATTATATATTTCTAAAATTATAGAAGAAATTAAAATTTTATCAAAAAAAAATATTATATTATGTGAATTTAAAAAAGATATAAATAAGATTCGGGAATGGAAAAATAATATAATTGAAAAAATAAATAAGGGTATTTTAAATTTATCTAAAATTAGAAAAATTAAAATTATTAATGGTATTGCTAAATTTAAAAATAATAATATATTAATAATTAAAAATAAAGAAATAAAAACTAAAATATATTTTAATTTTGCAATTATAGCTACTGGATCAAGACCAATTAAATTACCTTTTTTAAAAATAAAAACTCCTGTTATTTGGGATTCAAGTGATGCTTTAAAATTAATAGAAATACCAAAAAATTTATTAATTATAGGGGGAGGTATAATCGGTTTAGAAATAGGATATATATATAATTCATTAGGTTCTAAAATAGATATAATTGAAATAAATAATCAAATAATACCTGAAGCTGATAAAGATATTTCAGAAATTTTGTTAAAAATTATGAGTAAAAAAATAAATATAATGTTAAATGTTACTATTATTGAAATAAAAAATGAAAATAATTTTGCATATGTTAAAATAAAATATAAAAATTGTATTAAAATTAAAAAATACAACAAAATTTTAGTAGCAATAGGTAGAAAACCTAATACAGATAATATAAATATTAAAAAAATCAATATTAAAACAAATAATAATGGTTTTATAATAGTTAATAAACAATTAAAAACTAACATAAATAATATTTTTGCAATTGGTGATGTTACTGGACAACCTATGTTAGCACATAAAGGAATACACGAAGGACATATAGCAGCATCTGTAATTTATGGAGAAAACCACTCAATTTTTGAAAAAAAAAACATTCCATCAATTGCATATACAGAACCTGAAATAGCATGGGTAGGAATAACAGAAAAAATAGCAATTAAAAAAGGAATAAATTACGAAATTTCAATTTTTCCATGGTATGCTTTAGGTAGAGCTATTATTTCTAATTGCAAAGAAGGTGTTACTAAATTAATTTTTGAAAAAAAAACAAAAAAAATAATTGGTGGTGCAATTGTTGGAACTAATGGTGGTGAATTATTAGGTGAAATTAATTTAGCTATAGAAATGGGGTGTTATGCTGAAGATATTGCTTTAACTATACATGCGCATCCTACATTAAATGAATCTATTGGTTTAGCATCTGAATTATATTTAGGTATTATTACTGATTTAACAAATAAAAATTTTTAAAATAATTATTTATTTATAATAAATTTATTTAAATAATATTTTATTTAATAAACATATAAATTTAATATAAAACAATAAATAATATATAAATATTTAATTTATTTAAACATCTGTAGCTTAATTGGATAAAGCACTGCTTTCCGAAAGCAGGAAATATAGGTTCAATTCCATTCAGATGTAAATTTTAATTAAATATATTTAATTTAAAATTATATGGTGACTATAACTCAGTTGGTAGAGTCCTGGATTGTGGTTCCAGTTGTCATGGGTTCAATTCCCATTAGTCACCTAAATTTATTTAATTAATTATATTTATATAAAAAGATTTTAAAAACGGTGAGTAGCGCAGCCTGGTAGCGCAACTGGTTTGGGACCAGTGGGTCGGGGGTTCAAATCCTCTCTCGCCGATATTTAAAATAAATTTTTATTTATCAAATATTTAAATAAAATAAATTACATTTTTATAAAAATTTATTTATTAAAATATATAAATTTTTAACAATAAGCTTTTTAAATATTTAAATAAATTTAAAAATAATGAGTTTTTTTTTTAATTTTATTAATTAATAATTTAAATGTATTAAAATCAAAAATTGCCATATTAGAAAGTATTTTACGATTAATATTAATTGATAATTTTTTTAAACCATTAATGAAAAAATTATATGATAAATTTTGATTATTAACTGCAGCATTAATTCTGGTAATCCATAATTTTCTAAATATACGTTTACGTTGTTTTCTATCACGATAAGAATATTGACCAGCTTTTATAATTGCTTGATTAGCAACTCTATATACTCTAGATCTAGCACCATAATATCCTTTTGCTTGTTTTATACATTTTTTATGTTTATAATGTGATATAACACCACGTTTTATATGTGCCATTATACCTCTAAATAAATTTTAAAATTATTAAATTTTAAAAATATGGTAAGCAAGATTTAATTAATAATATATCTTTTTTAGATACAACATTTTTAAATCGTAAATGACGTTTACGTTTAGTACTTTTTTTAGTTAAAATATGATTTAAATTTGTATTTTTCCTTTTTAAATTTTTTTTTTTTTTAATAAAACGTTTATAAGCACTACGAATTGTTTTAATTTTTAACATTTTTAAAAATCCATTAATTTAATAAATTTATTTTAAATTTAATTATTTAGGAGTAAGTATCATTAATAATTGATTGTTTTCTATTTTTTCTGAAAAAAATTCAATATTAGCTATTTTTAAATCTTCACAAATTTTTTTTTTAATTTTATTTAAAATATCTAAACCTAATTGTTTATGAATTATTTCTCGACCTTTAAATTTTATAAAAATTTTTGTTTTATTTCCTTTTTCCAAAAATTTAATAATATTTCTAATTTTAATATTATAATCATTATCATTAATTACTGATCTTAATTTAATTTCTTTAATTTGAAATATTTTATGAATTTTTTTATTTTTTTTAATTAATTGTTTTTTAATATATAAAAATTTTCCATAATTCATTAATTTATAAATAGGAGGAATAGTATTAGAATTAATTTTAACTAAATCTAAATTTAATTTTTCAGCTTTTAAAATAGCAACGTTTAAACTAAATATTCCAATAAATTTACCATTAACATCATTTAATTTTATTTTTTTCATTTTATCATTTATTTTATTTTGATATATTTGATAATTTTTAATAATTTTAATATTTTCTCCATTAATTTATAAAATAAAATATTTATTTTAAAAAATTAAATAAATGAATTTTAAATTTAGTTAATGTTTTATATTTTAAAAATTATTAAATATTTTCTAAATAACGTTCTGCATCTAAAGCAGCCATACACCCAGATGCTGAAGCAGTAATTGCCTGTCTATAAACTTTATCCATAACATCACCAGCAGCAAAAATACCATTTATACTTGTTTGAGTTCTATTAAATTCTTCATTTTTAACACTTATAAAACCATTTTTTAATTTTAATTGATTATCAAAAATTTCAGTATTTGGTTTATAACCTATAGCTATAAAAATACCATCAATTAAAATATTTTTAATATCAATTTTATTACTAATATTTTTAATAGTTATACTAGTTACTATTTTTTTATCACCATTTATTTTTTCAACAATATAATTAGTATATATAAAAATATTTTTATTTTTAATTTTTTTAATTAATCTTTTTATCAAAATTTTTTCAGCTTTAAATGTTTTTTTTCTATGTATTAAATGAACCTCTTTTGCAATATTAGATAAATATAATGTTTCTTCAATTGCATTATTTCCACCACCTATAACAGCTACTTTTTTATTTTTATATATAAAACCATCACATGTAGCACAAGTAGAAACTCCTTTACCTTTATATAAAAATACAGAGGGAATATCTAAATATTTAGCTGTTGCACCAGTTGCTATAATTAAAGAATCACAAGTATATATATTATTTTCACCAATTAAAACATATGGTTTTTTTTTAAAATTAGTTTTTTTAATAAAATCAAAAATAATATTAGTTTTAAATTTTTCAGCATGTTTACGCATACGATTCATTAAAATTTGACCAGTTACATTTTTAAAATCACCTGGCCAATTTTCAATTAAATCTGTAGTTGTTAATTGTCCACCTTGCTCTAAACCAGTTATTAATAATGGTTTTAAATTAGCTCTAGCACTATATATAGCAGCTGTATAACCGGCTGGACCAGAACCCATTATTAATAATTTACTATATTTATTGTTCAATATAATTACCTTAAAATATAAATATTTATTAAAAATATTATTATAAATTAAATAACTTTTAATTATTTATAATAAAACAAATAATTATAATGTTTTAAAAATTTATATATTTATAAACCTAAAATACCAAATTTATATCCAATTATTCCTATTATAAAGAAAAATAATATTATCCAAAGTGCATTTATTTTTTTTAAAAACCACATACATATAAAAGTTAATAATAATGGTATTAAACCAGGCATTAATTGATCTAAAATATTTTGCATTGTTGTAATTTTAATATTACCTGAATTATCATTAATTTTTGAAATAATAATTGGAATATTAATATGTGTCCATTTGTTTACTAAAGCACCCATAACAAATAAACCTAAAATAGATGATCCCTCTGTTAGTTTTTGTAATACACCATTACTAATATCTTTTATAATATTTAATCCTTTTCTATATCCATAAATAACACCCCAATAACGTATCGTTAATCTAATTAAATTAAAAGATATAAAAAATAAAACAGGACCTAATAAACTACCACCCATAGCTATACCAGCACCTAAAGCCGATAAAATAGGGCGAATTGTTCCCCAAAAAATGGGATCACCAACACCCGCAAATGGTCCCATTAAACCAATTTTAATATTGTTAATAGTTGAATCATCAATATTATCCCCATTTGCTCTTTTTTCTTCTAATGCTAATATTACACCAATAATTGGAGCAGCAATATATGGATGTGTATTAAAAAATTCAAGATGTCTTTGTATTGCAAATTTTCTTTCATCTGTTTTTTTAGGATATAATCTTCTTATTGCTGGAATTATTGTAAAACAAAAACCTAAAGCTTGCATACGTTCAAAATTCCAAGAACCTTGAAATAAATTTGAACGTATTATAATTTTATTAATATCCATGTAATTTAATTTTTTAATCATAAATTTGTATAATCCTTAATCTAATTCATTATCAATATTTTTATTTATATTATTATCATATTGTATATAATTACTTTTATAATATTTAGGATTTAATTGTATATATATAATAGCCATTACAATACCAAGTATTCCTAATGCTACTAAATTAAAAGAAGTAAAAGCTGCTATAACAAACCCAGCATAAAAAAAAGGCATTAAATATTTAGCACTCATCATATTAATTACCATTGCATAACCTACAACAACAATTATACCACCTGAAATGTTTAAACCCATTGTTATAGTTTCAGGAATTGAATTTAAAATATTATTTATACTTGGAGACGATAACGAAAAAACAAAAATTAAAGTTGGTACTACAATTCTCATAGCATGTATTATTAAAGCAAAAATGTGCATTAAACTTATTTTTTTTAAATTATTTTCTTTAGCAGCATTATCAGCTGCATGTTGTATAAATATTAAAAATGTACGAATTATAATAGTTAAAACTTGTCCAGTAGCAGCTAATGGGATTGCTAATGCTATTCCAGATCCAATTTTTTGACCACCAGCTATTACTAAAATAGTAGATATAATAGATGCTAATGCTGAATCAGGAGCAATTGCAGCCCCAACATTCATCCAACCTAATGATATCATTTCTAAAGTTCCGCCAATAATAAACCCTGTTTTAATATCACCTAATATATAACCAATTAATGAACATGCAATTAAAGGTCTATGGAATTGAAATTCATCTAATACTGAACCCATTCCAATAATAAAAGAAACAATAAATATTAAAAAAATTTGAAATAAATTTATTACCATAAATTCCTTAATAATATAAAATAAAAAAAATTATTTAAATATACATTTTTTAGTTTTTATTAAATCCATAATATTATATTTTCTATCACTAGATACTTTTCGTACTTCAAGTTCAATACCTAAATTATTTAATTTTTCAAATGCTTCAATATCTTTTTTATCTACAGAAATTGCATTATTTATTTGTATTTTACCTTTTTTATATGACATACCACCAATATTTATTGATTTCAATTGTATTCCTTTTTCTATTATTTTAACAACATCTTTTGGATTAGTAAAAAGTAACATTACATTATCATTAGAATATTTAGGATTATTCCAAACGCGAATTGCTTTATCTATACTTACAACATGTGATGTTATACCAGGTGGAGATACTTGAATTAATAAAGTTTTTCTAATATTATTATTATTTATTTTATCATTTATAACAATAATTCTATTAATATCAATTTCTTTTACCCATCTAGTTACAATTTGACCATGTATTAACCTATCATCAATTCGAGCTAATACAATATTCATATGAATATTAGTATTTTTTATAATTTTAGTATTATTTAATTTATTTAAAGTATTTTTTTTGTTTTTAATAATATTTATATTTTTAAATATCTTTATTCCATTTTGTCCATTTTTAAAAGCTATAAAAATCAATTCTTTTAATGATAAATTATCTTCTCTTGCCATAAATAATTCAATTAACATTGGAATATTAACACCAGAAATAATTTCAATATTTTTTTTTTTAATTGCAATACGACTAATAGTGTTAAATGGACTACCTCCCCAAATATCAACTAAAAAAATAATACCATTTTTAATATTTAAAAAATTAATTTTTTTATTATATTTAATAAATAAATTATCAGTGTTATCTCCTGTTAAAAAATCAACACATTCTACATTTTTTTGTTTACCTATTAACATTTCAGTTGTTGATAATAAACTACTAGATGCATTACCATGCATACTTATTACAATTGCTACCATAATATTTCCTTTTAAAAATTATTTAAACAAATTTATAAATATTTTTGAAAAAATTTTATTATTTATATTTAAATTATTTTTTTTTAAAAAATTAATTAATATTTTTTAAATATTTAAATATCCCAATTTAAATGCCAATTTTTTAAACCTGATAATTTAACAGATTGTTTAACAGCATCATCAAAATCCCCAATTTTATCAACAAGTTTATTATTTTTAGCATCTTCACCTATAAACATTTGTCCTTGTCCTATATTATTAACTTCTATTGGTTTTAAATGTCTATTTTTAGAAATTATTCTTATAAAATATTCATAACCACTTTTAATATTTAATTCTATAATTTTTGAAACATAAGGATTTAATGTTTTATTAAATTTTATATTTAATAACGGGGAAAAATTTGATTTATCATAGTGTATTCCTAATAAATTTAAAGTTTTTTCATAAGTATTTATTACACTAAAAATACCAATAGAACCCGTAATTGTATTTTTATCAGCAATTATAATATTTGCAGGTAATGAAATCCAGTAACCCCCGGACGCACTTAAATTACTCATAGATACAATTACAGGTTTACCTGAATATTTTAATTTTAAAATTGCATTTCTTATATTTTCAGAAGCACCAATACTACCTCCAGGACTATTTATTCTTAATATAACTGCTTTAACTTTAGGATTAAATCTTGCTTTTTTTAATTTATTTACAATTGTTGTACTACATATATTTTTATATGAATTTTTGTAATTTAATATTTTACCATTTACAAAAATTACTGATATTGTATTATTATTTGGAAATATTTTTTCAATTTTATAATTATAAAAATTTAAAAATTTATAATTATTTTTATTTTTATTTAAACCAAAAATTTTAATAAATTCTTTTTTAATTTTTTTATAAGATAATATTTTATCAATTATTTTTTTTTTAAGATTATAATTACTAATATCTTTTTTTTTAATTATATTTTTTAAAAAATCATTTGTTTTATAGATAATTTTAAAAGGTTCTAATTTTCTATTTATAGATATATCATAAATATAATTTAACCATAATTTTTGTAATAATTTATTTTCTATTTTTTTTGTTTTTTTAGGCATATAATCATAAATATTTGATTCAATTGTAGTTTTATTTAATCCTATTCTAAAAATATGTGCATTTATTTTAAATTTATTTAATAAAGACTTATAATAAATTTTATCATTACATAATCCATGTAAATCTATTAAACCTTCAGGATATATATAAATTTTATCAGCATAACTAGCTAAATAATATTGTGATTGTTTATAATTATTACTAATGGCATAAATAGGTTTTTTACTTTTTTTAAATTCATTTAATGCTTTACCTATATATTCTAATGATACTTGATCTGCTCCTAAAAAATTATCTAATTTTAATATTATTCCCATAATATTTTTATTTTTAATAGCTAAACGTATAATTTTAATTATATTAAATGATGTATTTTTATAAAAATTTTTATTTTTAATACCAAATAAATTAAGTCCTAATTGCCCTCATATATTATTAATATTTTTATTTTCTAAAATAATACCATTAATATTAAATAATAAAACTTTTTTTTCATTATAATTTAATATATTTTTTTTATATATTATCAAAAAATTAAATATTATTAAAATAAATATTAATATAAATAATTTAAAAAATATTTTTTTAATTAAATTTAAAAAAAAAAAAATAAATTTTAAAATATTTTTAATTAAATAACAATATATTTTCATATTTCTACTTTTATTAAATTATTTTTAAAAAAATTATATTATTATATATATTTTAAATATATTTAAAAAAGGAATTTTATGAAAAAAAAAAAAAAAATATAATAAAATTGTCTTTTTATTTAAGAATACAAATACTTATATTTTGAAAAATCAAATTATCAAATGAGTATTTCCATCAACTTCTTCTACCTATTATCAAGAATACACATTTAAGTACACAGAACAATCCGAACATTTCTAGAACAAATTGTTTTGCATGTCACTCATGAACATGTGTCTTGCAAGTCACTCATGGACATCTTCTTCTTCTTCTTCTTTCACTTTGCCTTTTCCCAATTTCATTTGGGGTCGGCATTTCCTTCTCTTATTCGTCCCCTCCACT
>CP181165.1:0-207213 GCA_052400135.1 Enterobacteriaceae bacterium | reverse complement strand
AATAAAACTTTATTAGCTTTTTATATAAATGGAGGAAAAGTAAATTTATTAAATAATATTTTAAATTCACATCCATCATTAAATGATCGTATAAAAGCACTATTAATTTTAAAAATAAAAACTAAATAAATAATATTTAATTTATTAATAAAAATAATATATAATATTTTATAATTTTTTTTTAAAAAAATATAATTTAAAATATTAAAAATAAGAAAATTATGTTTATAATTAAAGGTATAAAACGTAAATTTGTAGGTAAAAGTTCAAACAGACGTTTAAGATTAAAAAATAAATTACCAGCTATTATTTATGGTAAAAATAAAAAAAATTTAAATATAGAATTAAATCATGATTATATTAAAAATATAGAAAATAAAAAAATTTTTTATTATAAACCTATTATTATAAATATTAATAAAAAAAAAATAAAAGTAAAAGTTCAAGATATTCAATGGCATCCATTTAAATTAAAAATTATACATATTGATTTTTTAATATTATAATTTTTAAAATAAATAAATTTTAAAATAATATAAATTTTTAAAATTTAATTAAAATTATTTATTTTAAAATAATATTAAATAAGTAAAATATGTTAAAAAAAATTGTTTTTAGTGGTATTCAACCATCAGGAAAATTAACAATAGGAAATTATATTGGTGTAATAAAACAATGGGTTAAAATGCAAAAAAAATATAAATGTATCTTTAGTATAGCAGATTTACATACAATAACTACATATAAGAATAACTTTAAATTAAATAAAAATATTTTAAATACTTTAGCTTTATATTTAGCTTGTGGTATTAATCCTAAAAAAAGTATTATATTTATACAATCACATATATATGAACATACACAATTAAGTTGGATATTAAATTGTTATACTTATTATGGAGAGTTAAGAAGAATGACACAATTTAAAAATAAATTAATAAAAAAAAAAAAAAATTTAAATTCCGGTATTTTTTTTTACCCAATTTTAATGGCAGCTGATATTTTATTATATCAAACTTCTTATGTTCCAATAGGAGAAGATCAAAAACAACATATTGAATTATGTAGAAATATTGCTAATAGATTTAATAATATTTATGGAAATATATTTATTATACCTAAACCATGTATATTAAAAAATGGGGGGCGTATATTATCTTTACAAGAAACAAATAAAAAAATGTCAAAATCAGATAAAAATTTAAATAATAGTATTTTTTTATTAGAAAAAAAAGAAAGTATTTTTAAAAAAATTAAACTTGCTAAAACAGATTCTGAAAAAAACCATATAATAAAATATGATATAATTAAAAAACCAGGTTTATCAAATATATTAAATATATTTTCAAATTTGACAGGTAAAAAAATAAAAGAATTAGAATTAAAATTTAATAATAAAATGTATAGTGAATTAAAATATGAAACTTCAAAAATTATAATTTTTTTTTTAGAAAAAATACAAGAAAATTATTATAATATTAGAAAAAAAGAATCTTTTTTAAAAGATATTATATATTATGGTAAAATAAAAGCAAAAAAAATAGCAGATGAAAATTTATCTAAAATTATTGAAAAAATTGGTTTAATAAATTAAAATAAATATTTTAATTAATTTTAAAAAGTAATTTTTATAATTTTCATAAATTTATTTAATTTTTTAAAATTATTAAAAATAAAATTTTTTTTATTTTATTATAATATTAATTATGGATAAAAAATATTTAAAATATATAATTAATATTACTAATTTTAAAAGATTTAAAAAATATTTAATTTTTAATTAAATAAAAATTATATTTAATTAATTTCTAATTATATTAATGTTTTTTAAAAAATTTTTTTTATTTTATTGTTACATTAGAATGTTAAAAATAAATATATTTTAATTTTTAAAAATACTTTAAATAATAAATTATTATAAAAATTTAAATTATTAATAAAAAATTATTTTATATAAATTATAATATATTTTATATATATTTTTAATTTTTATAAAAAAAATTTAAAAAATTTTTTAATTATTTTTTTTATAATTAATATTAAAATTATTAATATTTATAAAATAATAAATTTATTAAGTTGAAATATTATTAATATTATTATATTTTTATATAATAAATATAATTTTTAAAAAAATTTTTTTTGAAAAAATTTTAATATTTAATTTTAAAAAATTTTAAATACTTAATTTTAAATAATTATTTAATTTATTAAAAATTTAAAAATTAATATTTAATTCTAAAATACTTTATTTTTTTTAAAATTAAAAATTAATTATTTAAATTGATATTAATATTTAAATTAATGTATTAAAAATTCAATAAAATTAATAATTTTAATAAAAATCTATTAAAAATCTTATTTTTTAAATATTATAAATATTAAAATATCTTTATATTTTAAAACAAATAAATTTGCTTTATAATTTGTTTTTTAAAATATTTATATTTATTTTAATTAAATAATTAATTTTTGAGATTTTAATATTAAATAATTTTTAAAAATGAAATTTAAAAATAAAATATTATTTGTTTTATTATTTAATTATATATATTTTATTTTACTTATATTATTTAAAAATATATATAAAATTTATAAAAAAAAAATTAATATAAATAAAACAATATTTTTTATTTAATTTTAATTGTTTTTAATTATTAAAAATTATAATAAAAATATTATGGTTTTATATAATTAATATAATATTATATTTATTAAATTTTAAATTTATTATAAAGTTATATATAAATAATTTTATTTTATTATTATTATTAAAATTATATTAAATAATTTAAAAATTTTTTAAAAATTTAATTTTTTTTAATTTTTAATTTTTTTAAAATTATTTTTTAAAATTTATAAATAATAAAGAATAAAAATATAATTTATTAATGCTTCATATAATATAATTTATAATGATTTTATTAAAATATATTAAAGTTTTATTATAAGTATATTTAATTGTACATAACTTATATTTTTGATATTATTTTTATCATTATAATAATTTTAAATATGAAATTTTAAATTTTTAAAATTAATATAAATTTTTTATTTTAACATAATAATATAATAATAAATATTGATATAATTTTAATATTTTTTTAAATTAAAAATTTATTATTAAACTATAATTTGTTTTATAATTTATAATATAATAAATTATTATTTTTAAAAAATAATTTTAATTTAGTTTTTTTTATTATATTTTAATATAATATTAATAAATAAAATTTTCAAAATAATTTTCAAGCAAATTTTAATATTAAATTTATTTTTAATTTTTATATTAAAATTTAGATTTATATATTTTAATTTATAATTTAAATTTAATTTTTAATATTTATTATATATTTTAAAATAAAACTATTTAAATTTAAATTTAAATTTTTTAAAAATAAATTTCAATTTAATTTTTTTGTTAATATTTTATATTTATTATTATAAATATATTTTAATATTTTTATTTTAAAAAATTCTAATAAATTATAATAAATATTTAAAATTATTTTTAATATTTATTTTATATTTCAAATTTTTAATAAAAATCAAATTTCATAAATTATTTTATTTTTATAAATTAATTTAATATATTCTTTAAAAGTTAAATTATAAATTTTATTTTTTTTAAAATATTTTAAATATTTAATAATTTAAATTTTTTAAATATAAAAAATTAATTATTTAAAAAATTTATAATATATTTTTATTTTTTTAGAAAATTTAAATATTATTAATAATTTTAAATTTAAGTAGTAATTATATTTTAAATTTTTATAAAAATATAAATTAATGTTTTCTTATTTATTTTAAAAATTTAAAATTCTTAAAATATTTTTATTAATTATACATGAATTTTTTTTGTTTTTTAATAAAGTAAAAATTTAATAAATAATTTTATTAATTAAAATATTTTAATTATAATTTTGTTTTATATTATTATTTAATTATTTTAAAATATTTTTATAAATTATTTTTAATTTGATTTTATGGATATTTTATTTTTATATTTTAAGTTTGTTTTAAAATAATATTAAATTTATTTAATATATTTATTATTTTAAATAAATTATATTAGAATTTATATTAAATTTAGACAATACATTTAAAAAAAATTTAAAATAATAGAATATTATAATTATCATATCAAAAATTTTAATATCATATATTTAAATAATAAAACACTTTTATTAAAATATTAAGATTATTTATATTATTATATCTAATATTAATAATATTATAAAATAAATAATTACTTTTTTATTTTTTTTTAGTTTTAAAAGTAATAAATTTACAATTTTTAAATTTATTATATTATAAATTTATTTTAATATTAATAATAAATAAAATATTTTTCTCTTATTTAATTAATTATAATAAATTTAATTAAATAATTTTAAATTTTTTATATTTATTTATTAAATTAAAATTATATATATTTTTTAAAAAATTTATATATTATTAATTTTAAATTATAATTTAATAATATTTTTAAAAATTATGTTGACATTTTTAAAATTATTAAATATAATTATTTTATTGAATTATGTTCCTCTGTAGTTCAGTTGGTAGAACAGCGGACTGTTAATCCGCATGTCATTGGTTCAAGTCCAATCAGAGGAGTTTAAAGTAATTTTTAATAATTAAGGAATTTTAAAATGCCTAAAATTAAAATTAGAGAAAATGAATCATTTGAAGTATCTTTAAGACGTTTTAAAAGAATTTGTGAAAAATCAGGTATTTTATCTGAATTAAAAAAAAGAGAATTTTATGAAAAACCTACAACTAAAAAAAAAAAATTAAAAATTACAGCAATTAAAAGACTTAAAAAAAATATTATAGAAAATATTACTAAAAAAAAATTTATTAATTTTAAAAATTAAATTAAAATAATGAAAAATTTTATTAATATAAAAATTTCAAAAAATTTTATTAAAAATTTAATTTATATAACTAATTTAGCTAATTTAATTAATAAAAGAATAAATTTAAAAAAAAAAGGTAATTATTATATTTCACATTGTCCGTTTCATAATGAAAAAAATCCCTCTTTTACTGTAAATAATGAAAAACAATTTTATTATTGTTTTGGATGTAATATTCATGGAAACGCAATAGATTTTTTAATGAAATATGAAAAACTTACGTTTGTTGAAAGTATAAAAGAATTATCAATAATAAATAATGTTGAAATTATTTATAAAAATAAAAATATTACAAATAAATTAATATTATTTAATAAAGAAAATTTATATAAAATAATGGAAAAAATAAGTATTTTATATCAACAAAATTTATGGGGAAAAAATGGTATTAAAGCTATTAAATATTTAAAAAACAGGGGTTTAAATGAAGATATAATTAAAAAATTTTCACTGGGTTTATCTATATTTAAAAAAGATGACATTTTTAAGAAATTTGGATATAATAAAGATAACATTGAATTTTTAAATAAAACAGGTATGATAATTATTAAAAAAAAAAAAATTTATGATCGTTTTAGTAATAGAATAATGTTTCCTATTAATAATAAAAATAAAAAAATAATTGGTTTTGGAGCTAGAACATTTAATAATAATTTACCAAAATATTTAAATTCACCTGAAACTGAAATATTTCATAAAAGTAAAAATTTTTATGGTTTATATAAATTTAAAAATAAAAATAAAATAAAATATATTTTAATAGTTGAAGGTTATATTGATTTTATTATGTTAAAACAATATAAAATTAACTATGTAGTAGCATTATTAGGTACATTTATAACAAAATATCATATTGAATCATTATTTCAAATAACTAAAATTATTATATTTTGTTATGATGGTGATACAGCTGGTAAAAGAGCTGCTTGGAATTCTTTAAAAGTTACTTTACCTTATATAAAAGATGATAAACAAATAAAATTTATTTTTTTACCAGATAATGAAGATCCAGATACATTAATTAGAAAAGAAGGTACTGAAAAATTTAAAAAAAGAATTAAAAATGCAATTACATTTACAAATTTTTTTTTTGAAAAAATATCTTATAAATTAGATTTAAATAATATATATGATAAAATTAAGTTAAGTAATAAAGCTTTAAATTTAATTTCTAAAATTCCAAGTAATTTGTTAAAAATTAATTTAAAAAAAATATTAAGTATTAAAATAGGTTTAATAAATGATACTCAATTACAATATTGGTCAAAACATAATGATTTAAATATAAAACAAAATTTTGAAATTAAAAAAACTAATATGCGTAATATAATTTCTTTATTAATACAAAATCCAAAATTATCAAAATTAATACCATCAATTAATAAATTAGAAATAATTAAAAAAAATTATCCAGGATTGGATTTATTAATAGAATTATTTAATATTATTAATAAATATTCTAATATTAATACTGGACAATTATTAGAAATTTATCGTAATAATAAAATAATTAAAATTTTATCAAAATTAAATATTGTATTTTCTGATAATAAATTAATAGAAAAAGTTTTTTTACTTAATATTATAAATTTTTTAATTTTAATAATTAAAACAAAAATTAAACAAATTTTAAAAATATCAAAAGGACAAAATTTAAAATTAAAAGAAATTAAAAAAATAAATTTTTTAAATAATATTATATTAAATATTTATAAAATTTAAAAATATTTATTTAAATTATAAAAAAATTGTAATATTTTAAATTATTAATTTATTAATTTATTAATTTATTAATTTATTAAATATGAAAATAACAAAACAACAACAATCACAATTAAAAAAACTTATAAATAAAGGTAAAAAAAGAGGTTATTTAACATTTAATGAAATAAATAATTTTTTGTTATTTAAATTAATTAATTTTAAAAAAAAAAATTTTTTTATAAAAATAATAAATAACATAGGTATAAAAGTAATAAATATAAAACCTAATTTAAATAATTTAAATAAGCAAAATAAGCAAAATAAGCAAAATAAGCAAAATAAGCAAAATAAGCAAAATAAGCAAAATATTAAAAAAAATAATATTATGGAAAAAAAGAAAAAAGAATTAATTTTAAATAATATTTTATTAGATGTAGGTTTTAAAATAAACCAAATGAGTGATTCATTATTTATGTATATAAAAGAAATGGATTTTTCAAATTTATTAACGAGAGAGGAAGAAATAGATATTTCTAGACGTATAGAAGAAGGTACTAATCAAATATTATCATATTTAATTGAATATCCAAACGTTATTAATTATGTATTAAAAAAATTTAATGATATTAAAGAAGGTAAATCACATTTATCTAATTTTCTTATTGGTTTTATAGAACAAAATCAAAAACAAAAAATATATATTAATTTAAAACAAAGAAGAAGACAAAAATATTTTATAAGAAAAAGAGGTAAAAATTTAAAATTTGATATAGATCAAGCAATTAATTTTAGTTTATCAAATAAAATGTTTAATAATTTAAGAATAATTTATGAAAAACTTTGTTTTAATATTAAACATTCTAAAAAAAATTTTAAAAAATCTAGAATATTAAAAAAAAAACTAGTTTTTTTTTTTAAAAAATTTAGATTAGTTCCATATATAATTAATAAATTAATAAATAAAATTAATTTAAAAATATATGATATTAAAAAAGAAGAAAATATTATATTTAAAAAATGTATTTATGAATTTAATATACCATTTAAATTTTTAAATAATTTATTTAAAAATTTTAATAAAAATAATGATTGGGTTAATAAAGTAATAAATAAAATTAAACAATGGCCAATAAAATTAAAAAAAGATTATAAAATAATAAATAAAAGTATTATTAAAATATATAATATGGAAAAAAAAATAGGTATTAATATTGAAAAATTAAAAGTTATAAATTTTCAAATTAATCAAGGTAGAGATAAAATGCAAACTGCAAAACAAGAAATAATAAAATCAAATTTACGTTTAGTAATTTCAATAGCTAAAAAATATAACCATAATGGTTTACATTTTTTAGATTTAATACAGGAAGGTAATATAGGATTAATTAAAGCAGTAGATAGATTTGAATATCGTAGAGGATATAAATTTTCAACATATGCAACTTGGTGGATTAGACAGACAATTGCAAGAGCTATATCTGAACAATCTAGAACTATACGTATTCCATTAAATATGATTGAAACAATAAATAAAATAAATAAAATCTCTAAAAAAATATTTTTAAAAACAGGTATAAAACCTACCCCTAAAGAAATATCTATACGTGTATCAATTTCAGAGAAAAAAATTTTGAAAATATTAAAAATAGCAAAAGAACCAGTTTCTTTAGATACTCCTATTGGGGATAATAATGATTTAACTATTGGAAATTTTATTAAAGATACAAAAGCTAATTCTCCATTTAAAAAAGCAGCATCAAATAATTTAAAAATAACTACAAATAGAATATTATCTGAACTTACTGCTAGAGAATCAAAAGTATTACGTATGAGATTTGGTATTAATATGAAATGTGATTATACTCTTGAGGAAATCGGCAAAAAATTTGATGTCACACGCGAACGTATTAGACAAATTGAAGCAAAAGCTATAAAAAAATTGAGACATCCAAGTCGTTCTGATATTTTAGGGAGTTTTATTAAAAATTAAATTAATTTTTTATAAATTTAAAAATCCTCCTTATTATAAGGAGGAATATTTTTATTATTTATATATTAATTTAAAATATTATTTTTTATATAAATAAAAAATTAATCATTTTATTTTCTATTTTTTTTATGTCTTTACTATTTGACATATTTAAATTATTTTCGTTTATTATAATTGTTTGCATTTTTAACCATTTAAACCATGCTTTTTTTGATATTGTTTTAAATATTTTTATACCTAATTTTCCAGGATATATTTGTAAATCATGACCATATTCTAATTTTTTAAAATAAACACAATAAATTTTTTTCATATTCTAAAATATTTAATATTTTAATATATAAGTTTATTTTAAAAATCATATTTTATAATTATTAATAAAGATTTAAATTTTACTTTAAAAATTAAAATTTTTATCTATTACTAAACTTATACCCATTGTAGTAGATAATATAATTTTTTTAATATAAATTCCTTTTATATCTTTAGGTTTACTTTTTTTTATTTTCATTAATAATGTTTCTATATTTTTTTTTAAATAATATGTATTAAAATTTATTTTACCTATAGTTGTATGTATAATTCCATATTTATCATTTTTATAAATAATTTGCCCAAATTTAAAATTTTTAACTGTATTATATAAATTATTATTTATAGTTCCAAATTTTATATTAGGCATTAATTTTGGATCAATTATTTTATTTAAATTACTTACTAATGGAAATGCATCTTTAGATGCAATGATAATATTATAATTTATTTTTTTTTTTATAATTTTTTCAGCTAAATCTTCCATTCCTACGTATTCTGCACCTGCTTTTTTAGCATGTTCAGCTTTTGAACCATTTGCAAAAACTGCAATTTTAGTTATACGTCCTGTACCATAAGGTAATAATATGCTTCCAGATATATGTTGTTTTTTTTTTTTAATATCAATTCCTAAATTAATTGCAATATCTATACTTTCAATAAATTTTGTTATACTTAATTCTTTAAGAATATTAATAGCTTCTTTAATTTGATATTTTTTATTTATATTTATTTTACTTTTTATAAAATTCATACGTTTTTTAAATTTCGACATTTTTATTATTATCCTTTTATAGTTAATCCAATAGAAATAGCTGTTCCTTTAATAGAATTAATTATATTTTTAATATTTGATCCTGTCATATCTATAGATTTTATTTTTGCTATTTCTTTAATTTGAGAATAAGTAATATTACCTACTATGTTTTTATTAGGTTTATCTGATCCCAATTTTATACCAATTTTTTTTTTTAATAAAAAAGCAGTAGGGGGAGTTTTAATAATAAATTTATAGGATTTATCTGAATAAATTGTTATAATAACTGGAATTGGTGTTCCTTTTTCAAAATTTTTAGTTAAATTATTAAATTTTTTACAAAAATCCATTATATTTATACCCTTTTGTCCTAATGCTGGTCCTACAGGAGGACTAGGGTTTGCTATTCCTGCTGAAATTTGTAATTTTAAAAATGAATTTATTTTTTTTTGCATTTTGATTTTTCCTAATTTAGTTTTATTATTATTAAATTTTATTTTATATATTAATTATTGAATTTATTAAATAAAATATAATAATATCTATAAAATATAAAATTAAAGAAATTAAAATTATTATTATAGTCACAATAAAAGTATTTTTAAAAATTTCTATAAATGGGGGATAAGATATTTTATTAAATTCAGAATATACTTCATTAATAATTATGTTAAAGTTTTTTTTATTTATTTTTTTAATAATTATAAAAATATTGATAAATATAATTAAAGTACTTAATAATATATTTAGAAAATTACTAAATTTATTATTTAAAAATAAATTAAATATAAAAAAAGTTATTAATATTATAATTTTTTTTTTATTTAAAGTAAAATTAAATTTATTTAAAAATTTAATAATATTCATAAATATCCTTTAAAATAATATATATTATTATTTGATAATAAAATTTAAAATTAAATAATATATTTTATATATTTTTTAAAATATTTAAAATTAAATTGTATATTTTTTATAATAAAATATATTTTTAGAAATAAAATATATAAATATGTTAGCGGGTAATGGGAATTGAACCCATATAATTAACTTGGAAGGTTAATGTAATATCCTTTATACTATACCCGCATTAAAATTTATATAATTAATATGTTAATGGTGGGAGAAGGATTCGAACCTACGAAGTCTCAGACGGCAGATTTACAGTCTGCTCCCTTTAACCACTCGGGAATCCCACCTAAATATATAATTATGCCGGCTACCGGAATTGAACTGGTGACCCACTGATTACAAATCAGTTGCTCTGCCTACTGAGCTAAGCCGACTTAATAAATAATTATAATATATTTTTAAATAAAAATCAATAACATTATTTTAAATATTTTAAATTTAATATTTAATTTTTATAAAAATTTTTAAAAGGAATTTATGTTTAATATTAATAAAAAAAAAAATTTAATAAATATTGAAAAAGAACTTAAAAAATCATATCTTGATTATGCTATGTCAGTAATTATTGGTAGAGCATTACCAGATATTAGAGATGGATTAAAACCAGTACATCGTAGAATTTTATATGCAATGTATAAAATGGACAATAATTGGATTAAATTTTATAAAAAATCTGCCAGGATTGTTGGTGATGTAATTGGTAAATATCATCCACATGGAGATAAAGCTGTATATGATTCAATTGTTAGAATGTCACAAAATTTTACTTTAAGATATACTTTAATTGATGGTCAAGGTAATTTTGGTTCAATTGATGGAGATAATGCTGCTGCTATGAGATATACTGAAATAAGAATGTCAAAAATTGCTTATGAATTATTATCTGATTTAGAAAAAAACACAGTTGAATTTGTACCAAATTATGATAATACTAATTT
Organism: Enterobacteriaceae bacterium; assembly: GCA_052400135.1. Lineage (GTDB taxonomy): Bacteria > Pseudomonadota > Gammaproteobacteria > Enterobacterales > Enterobacteriaceae_A. The sequence continues at coordinate 195,675 of CP181165.1, read as the reverse complement.
GATTCCATTAGTATTACCTACAAAAATACCTAATTTATTAATAAATGGTTCTTCTGGTATTGCTGTAGGAATGGCAACTAATATCCCCCCACATAATTTATCTGAAGTAATAAAAGCTTGTTTAAGTTATATTAATAATAAAAATATTACTATTAAAAAATTAATGCAATATATTCCAGGGCCTGATTTTCCAACATCAGCAATAATATATGGTGCTGAAGAAATTGAAAAAGCTTATAGAACTGGTAGAGGAAAAATTTTAATAAGAGCAAAAGTTAAAATAGAAAAAAATCAAATAAATAAAAGAGAAAATATTATAATAAAAGAAATTCCATATCAAGTAAATAAATTATGTTTAATTAAAAAAATTTCAAAATTAATAAAAACAAATTTTTTAAAAGGTATTAATAAATTAAGTGATGAATCAAATAAAGATGGTATGAGAATAGTTATTGAATTAAAAAAAAAAAAACCACACAAAATAATTTTAAATAAATTATATTTATTAACAAAATTAGAAATTTCATTTAATATAAATATGGTAGCATTATATAAAGGACAACCTAAATTATTAAGTATTAAAAATATTTTAGAAGCTTTTTTAAATCATCGTAAAGAAATAGTTATAAGAAGAACTAAATTTCTATTAAATAAAATTAAAGAAAGAATTCATATTTTAGAAGGTTTAATTATTGCTTTATTAAATATTAAATATATAATTAAATTACTTAAAAAAGTAAAAACGTTAAAAGAAGCAAAAAAATTATTAAAAACAAATACTTGGAAATTTAAAAAAATTTTAATTTTAATAAAATATTCACAAAAAATTTTAATTAATTATAATAATAAAAATATTATTAAAAAAAAATATTTTTTTTCTAAAAAACAAATCAAATCTATTTTAGATTTACGTTTGCATAAATTAGTTAAAATAGAATATTATAATTTAATTAATGAATATAAAAATTTAATTAATAAAAGTATTAAATTATTATTGATTTTAAAAAACTCAAAATATTTAATAAATATTATTACTGAAGAATTAATTTATTTAAAAAAAAAATTTGGAGATCGTAGACGTACACAAATTAAATATAATTGTTTTGATAATAATAATATTACTTTAAATAAAAATATAATAATATCTATTTCATATAAAGGTTATATTAATTGTTTTAAAATAAATTTTATAAAAAAAAAAAAAAAAACAAAATATGGTGATTTAATACGTTGTTTTATATTTACTAATATTTATGATAAAATTTTATTATTTTCAAATTTTGGTTTTACATATTTAATAAAAATTAAAGATTTAATAAATTATAATTTTAAAATTATTAAATATAATATTTATGAAATTTTAAAAATTAAAAAAAATGAATATATTAATAAAATTATATCTATTAATGATATTAAAAAATATGATTATATAATTATTATAACTAAAAATGGAATACTTAAAAAAATAAAATTTAAAGAATTTTTAAATATAAGTTTAAATGGTAAAAAAATTATTGATTTAAATATAAATGATGAAGTTATTAACATTAATATAGTTAATACAAATGATGTTATTATTTTATTTTCATCATATGGAAAAATATTATCTTTATTTATTAAAAAAATAAAAACTATGAACTTTAATACCATAGGTATTAAAACAATATACTTAAAAAGTCAAGATAAAATAATTTCTTTAATTATAAAAAAAAAAAAACAAAGTGATATTTTAATTATAACAAAATATTATTATATTATAAAAAATATAAATAATTATTGTAATAAAATAAATTTAAATAATGAATATAATATTATTAAAAGTAATAAAAAAATAATTTCAGTAATATATAATAATAAAAAAAAAAAAATTTTTATAATTACTAATAAAAAAAAAATATTTATAATAAATATTTTTAAAAATAATAATATTAATAAAAAATTTATTTTAATTAATAATAAACAAAATGAAAAAATAATTTTTGCTAAAAAACTTTTTGAAAATATAAATTATTAGATAAATTTATTTATTATAAATTTAAATATAATAAATTAAAATAATAAAAATTATTTATAAATATAATAAATATTAATGAAAAAGTATAAAAATATTAATTTATTTATTAAAAAAAAAAAAAAAATAAATGTTATTAGCGGAAAATGGAAAAATCGAAAAATATATATTAATAAAAATTATAATTTAAGACCTACTACTAATGTTATTAAACAAATTTTGTTTAATTGGATTAATCCTTTTATTAAAAATTCAAAATGTTTAGATTGTTTTGCTGGCAGTGGAGCGTTAGGTATAGAAGCTTTATCTAGATATTCAAAAACTGTTTTTTTTATAGAATATAATTTTAATATTTTTAAAAAATTAAAAAAAAATTTAATTTTATTTAATTATAATAAATATATATATAATATAAATATTATAAAATGGCTTAGTATAAAAAGAAATATTAGTTTTGATATTGTTTTTTTAGATCCACCATTTAGACAAAATTTATTAAATAAAACTATATTTTTATTAGAAAAAAATAAATATTTATCAAATAATTCATTAATATATATAGAATCTGAAAAAAATAATATAATTAATTTACCAAACAATTGGAATATTAAAAAAATTAAAATTATTGGAAATGTTTTAATTCGTCTTTATTTACGTTTAAATGTTTAAATTATTAATTTTAAAAATATAAAATATAAAATTTAAATTTAATAAAATTTTTTTAAAATAAATTTTGAAATATAATGATATATTTTGGATGAATAAAGCATATAAATTAGCTTTAAATTCAAAAAAAGAAATACCTGTTGGTTCTATATTAATATTTAAAAATAAAATAATTAGTAAATCTTGTAATAAAATTATTGAAACAAATGATCCTACTGCTCATGCCGAAATTATTGTTTTAAGAAAAGCCGGTATTGTTTTAAAAAAAAGTTATTTATTTAATACAACACTTTATGTTACTTTAGAACCTTGTATAATGTGTATAGGAGCAATACTTAATAGTAGAATTAAAAGATTAGTTTATGGCACTTCATGTAATAAAATTGGGTCTGTTATTTTTTTTAAAAATATTATAAATAATTCAAATTTTAAAAATAAAATTAAAATTACTTCTGGTATTTTAATTAATAAATGTACTAAAATTTTAAAAAATTTTTTTAAAAAATAATTATATATTATTTATAATTTTAAATATTAAATATTATTATTTTGGTTTTTTATTTCTATTAAACCTTTAAATGGAGCATTTTTATTTAATATTTCTTCAATTCTAATAAGTCTATTATATTTTGCAATACGATCAGTTCTACTAATAGAACCAGTTTTTATTTGACCTGCTGAAGTTCCAACAGCTAAATCACAAATGGTTGTATCTTCAGTTTCACCTGAACGATGTGATATTATAGTTTTATATCCGTTTTTTTTAGCTATTTTTATTGTTTTTAAAGTTTCAGAAAGAGTACCAATCTGATTATATTTTATTAAAATAGAATTTGCAATATTATTGATAATTCCTTTTTTTAATAATGTAGGATTAGTAACGAATAAATCATCTCCAACTAATTGTATTTTATTACCTAAAATTTTTGTTAAATATATATAACCATCCCAATCAGTCTCACTTAATCCGTCTTCTATTGATATTATTGGATATTTATTTGTTAATTTTTTTAAAAAAATACTAAAATTTTCAGATGTAAATTGTTTTTTTTTATTATTTTCAAATATAATATATTTTTTTTTTTTATAAAATTCTGATGCTGCACAATCAATAGCTAAAGTTATATCTTTACCTATTTTATATCCTGAAATTTTAACAGCTTCTATAATTAAATTAAAAGCTTCATCATTAGAATTTAAATTAGGTGCATAACCACCTTCATCTCCAACTGATGTAATCATTTTTTTTTTTTTTAAGATTTTTCCTAAATTATGAAATATTTCTGCCCCTATTTTTAATGAATTTTTGAAAGTTTTAGCTTTTATTGGTTGTATCATAAATTCTTGAATATCTATATTATTATTTGCATGTTTACCTCCATTTATTATATTTATCATTGGTAAAGGCATACTAAATTTTTTGGGAGAATTATTTAATTCAGCTATATATTCATACAAAGGAATACCTTTATAATATGATGCTGCTTTTACATTAGCTAAAGATACACTTAATATAGAGTTAGCTCCAAAATTTGATTTATTAATAGTTCCATCAAATTTTATCATTAAATTATCAATGTTATTTTGATTTAAAGAATTTTGTCCTATAAGAATTTTTGAAATTTTTTTATTAATTATATTTACTGATTTCAATACACCCTTTCCTAAAAATCTAGATTTATCATTATCTCTTAATTCTAATGATTCATTAGATCCAGTAGAAGCACCAGATGGTACAGAAGCTATACCTATAAATCCACTATTTAAATGAACTTCAGTTTCAACAGTAGGAAATCCTCTTGAATCTAAAATTTCACGAGATATTATGTTTTTAATTTTTGGCATTTTAAACCTTATATTATTTAAATATTTATATTTATAAATATTTTTTAGAATTATTTTAAAAAATTTAAATTTTTTAATTTATAAATTAATTAATATTTTATTAATATTTTAGATATAATAAATGAATTGATAATAAAAATTTAATCTTGACTTTTTTTTTAAAATTATTTATTTTTAAATATTAAAATAAAATTTTTTTGAAAAAATAATATTTTTGAATTAAAATAAAATAGGGTTATTATGGTAACTATAAATCAATTAATTAAAAAACCTAGATTTTATAAAATTATTAAAAGTAATGTTCCAGCATTAGAAAATTGTCCTCAAAAAAGAGGTGTGTGTATTAAAGTATATACTACTACCCCTAAAAAACCCAATTCAGCATTACGTAAAGTTTGTAGAGTAAAATTAACAAATGGTTTTGAAGTTACTTCATATATAGGTGGTGAAGGACATAATCTTCAAGAACATTCTGTTGTATTAATTAGAGGTGGTCGTGTTAAAGATTTACCAGGTGTAAGATATCATACTATTAGAGGTTCATTAGATTGTATTGGTGTTAAAAATAGAAAAAAATCTCGTTCAAAATATGGTGTTAAAAAAAAAAAAAAATAATTTTAAAAAAAATAATAATAAATGTTTATTATAAAATTATGGGAATTTAAATGTCACGTAAAAAAAATTTTAAAATCTATAAAATTATACCAGATCCAAAATTTAAATCTAAATTATTAAATAAATTTATAAATATCGTTATGAAAAATGGGAAAAAAACTATAGCTCAATCTATAGTATATAATTCTTTCAAACATTTAATGAATTTAAGTAAAGAATTTTCTTTAAATATATTTGAAAAAGCAATTAAAAATATAGGTCCTACTGTTGAAGTTAAATCTAGAAGAATAGGTGGTGCTACTTATCAAGTTCCAATTGTAGTTAATTTAAAAAGAAAAAATACATTAGCGATGAGGTGGATTATTGATGCAGCATATAAACGTAAAGATAAATCTATGTCATTAAAATTATCAAATGAATTATTAGATGCATCAAATAATAAAGGTTTAGCTTTTAAAAAAAAAGTTAACGTTCATAAAATGGCTGAAGCAAATAAAGCATTTGCTCATTATAAATGGTAAAATTTAAAAATATTTAAAGGAGTGTAAATGAATAGAAAAACACCAATTGAATATTACAGAAATATTGGTATTAGTGCTCATATAGATGCAGGTAAAACTACTATTACTGAACGTATTTTATTTTATACTGGAGTTAATCATAAAATTGGTGAAGTTCATGATGGTGCTGCCACTATGGATTGGATGGCACAAGAACAAGAAAGGGGTATAACAATAACGGCTGCCTCTACTACTACTTTTTGGTCAGGTATGGCAAAACAATATAATCCTCATAAAATTAATATTATAGATACACCAGGCCATGTTGATTTTACTATTGAAGTTGAACGTTCGTTACGAATTTTAGATGGTGTTATAATGGTATATTGTTCTGTTGGGGGTGTTCAACCTCAATCTGAAACTGTATGGAAGCAAGCTAATAAATATAAGGTACCAAGAATAGCATTTATAAATAAAATGGATAGAATTGGTGCTAATTTTTTTAAAGTTATTAAACAAATTAAAACTCGTTTAAATTCTGAACCTGTATTATTACAATTACCTATTGGTAAAGAAGAAAAATTTATTGGAATTATTGATTTAATTAAAATGAAAGCTATTATATGGAATGATTTTGATTTGGGTACTACGTTTATATATAAAGATATACCAGATAATATGAAAAAAATATCTAAAGAATGGAATAAAAAATTAATAGAATATGCAGCTGAAACATCAGAACAATTAATGCAAAAATATTTAGATAATAAAAAAATAAGTGAAATTGAAATTAAAAAAGCTTTAAGAAAACGTGTATTAAATAATGAAATAATTTTAATTACATGTGGCTCAGCATTTAAAAATAAGGGTGTTCAAACTTTATTAGATTCAATAATTGAATTTTTACCTTCACCTAAAGATATTAAATATATAAATGGTTTAAATAAATATAAAAAAAAAATAAAAAGATTAGCTAGTGATAATGAACCGTTTTCAGCTCTTGCTTTTAAAATTATTACTGATCCATATGTTGGAAATTTAACATTTTTAAGAGTATATTCTGGTATTATTAATTCTGGTGATATTATTTTAAATTCTACAAAATTAGTACGTGAAAGATTTGGACGTCTTTTACAAATGCATGCAAATAAAAGAGAGGAAATTAAAAAAATTTTTACTGGAGATATAGTTGCAGCTATAGGTTTAAAAAATGTTACAACAGGTGATACATTATGTAATATAAATAATCCTATAGTTTTAGAAAAAATGGAATTTCCTGTACCTGTAATTTCAATAGCAGTTGAACCTAAAACAAAAATAGATCAGGAAAAAATGGGTTTAGCTTTAAATCGTTTAGCAAAAGAAGATCCATCATTTCGAGTATTTATCGATTTAGAATCAAATCAAACAATAATATCTGGAATGGGAGAATTACATCTTGATATTATAGTAGATAGAATGAAACGTGAATTTAATGTTGAAGCTAATATAGGAAAACCACAAGTAGCATATCGTGAAACAATTAAAAAAAAAAGTTTAAATATTGAAGCTAAATATATTAAACAAACAGGTGGAAGAGGTCAATATGGGCATGTAATTATTGATATTTATCCATTAAATACAACTTTAAATTCTGAAAAATATGAATTTATTAATGATATTAAAGGTGGAATTATTCCTAATGAATATATACCAGCTATTAAAAAGGGAATACAAGAACAATTAAAATCAGGTCCATTAGCTGGATATCCAGTAGTAAACGTTGGAGTTCGTTTACATTATGGATCTTATCATGATGTTGATTCTTCGGAAGTAGCTTTTAAAATAGCAGCTTCTATAGCTTTTAAAGATGGATTTAAAAAATCAGTACCAATATTACTTGAACCAATTATGAAAGTTGAAGTTGATGTTCCAAAAGAACATATAGGTGATGTTATTGGAGATTTAAGTAGAAGAAGAGGAATTTTAAAAGGACAAGAAAATATTTTAAATAATATAATTATTTATGCTGAAGTTCCTTTATCTGAAATGTTTGGTTATGCAACTAATTTAAGGTCTTTAACAAAAGGTAGAGCGTGTTATTTTATGGAATTTATCAAGTATGATTTAACACCTAATAATATATCTAAAAAAATTATTGAATCAAGAGGTTATAAATAATTTAATTAATTATAAATAAATTTTAAAATTTTTTTAACAAAAAATTATAATTAATTAAAATAATATTTAATAAAATTAAGGGTAAGAATGTCTAAAGAAAAATTTGAACGCAAAAAATTACATTTAAACGTTGGAACTATAGGACATGTTGATCATGGTAAAACAACTTTAACATCAGCAATTACTACAATATTAGCTAAAAAGTTTGGCGGAACAGCTAAAGCTTTTGAACAAATTGATAATGCACCAGAAGAAAAAGCAAGAGGTATTACAATTAATACTTCACATGTAGAATATGATACAAAAAAACGACATTATGCACATGTTGATTGTCCTGGGCATGCAGATTATGTTAAAAATATGATAACTGGTGCCGCTCAAATGGATGGTGCTATTTTAGTTGTAGCGGCTACTGATGGACCTATGCCTCAAACTAGAGAACATATTTTATTAAGTAGACAAGTGGGTGTACCATATATTATCGTTTTTTTAAATAAATGTGATATGGTTCAAGATGATGAACTTTTAGAATTAGTAGAAATGGAAGTTAGAGATTTATTAACTCAATATAATTTTCCCGGTGATATTACACCAGTAATTAGAGGTTCAGCTTTAAAAGCGTTAGAGGGTGATGATAAATGGATTAATAAAATTATTGAACTTTCAAATTATTTAGATTCTTATATTCCTAATCCCAAAAGATTAATAGAAGAAGACTTTTTATTACCTATTGAAGATGTTTTTTCTATTTCAGGAAGAGGAACAGTTGTAACAGGAAGAGTTGAAAAAGGAATTATTAAAGTTGGAGAGGAAATTGAAATAATAGGTATTAAAAAAACTATTAAATCTATTTGTACAGGAGTTGAAATGTTTCGTAAATTATTAGATGAAGGTAGAGCTGGTGAAAATATTGGTGTTTTATTACGTGGTGTTAAAAGAGAAGATATTGAAAGAGGACAAGTATTAGCTAAACCAGGTTCAATTAAACCGTATACTATTTTTGAATCAGAAGTTTATATATTAAATAAAGAAGAAGGTGGAAGACACACCCCTTTTTTTAAAGGTTATAAGCCTCAATTTTATTTTAGAACAACTGATGTAACAGGTAATATTGAATTTTCAAAAAGTAATATAAAAATGGTTATGCCAGGTGATAATATTAAAATGATAGTAACTTTAATACATCCAATTGCAATGAATGTAGGATTACGTTTTGCAATTAGAGAGGGTGGTAAAACTGTAGGGGCAGGAGTAGTTACACAAATAATTTCTTAATTTTTAAAATATATATTTTATTTTAATTTTTAAAAATTTTTTAAAAATGGTTTAAAATGCAAATTATAAAAGAAATTAAAAATCAAATAAATAATAATTCAATTTTAATATATATGAAAGGTACTCCTATGAAACCCAGTTGTGGTTTTTCAGAAAAAGCTGTTAAAATTTTATCTAAATGTTGTGATAAATTTTCTTATGTTAATATTTTAAAAAAACCTGATATTAAATCTGAATTACCTAAATTTTCAAATTGGCCTACTTTTCCACAAATATGGATAAATAAAGAATTTATAGGTGGTTATGATATTATAAAATATCTTTATAATACTAATGAATTAAAAAATATAATTAATAAAAAATAAAATTATATTACTACAGGCATTATAATATTTAAATATTTAATATTTTTTCCTATATAAGATATTTGTATACTATTATCTGAATTTTTTATTAATATATCTATATTTTTTTTTTTAAAAAAAGTTAATACCGGCAAAATATAATTTATATTAATACCAATTTTAATTTTTGGTCCATTATAAATAATTTTAATATTTTCTTGTGCTATTTCTTTTGGTGGTTTTTGTGTTTTAATTGTTAAATAATTATAATTTAAAGTTAAATATACTATATTTAATTTTTCGCTCGCCAAAACAGATACTCTTTTAATAGCTTCTTTAAAATATTCACAATTTATCTTAAAATTATTACCATTTTTATCTTTTAATAAATTTTTATAATTTGGATAATTTCCATTTATTAATTTTGAAGTAAATATAAAATTTTTAATATATATACGTATATTATTTTTACCTATCTCTAATTTCATATTTCCGTTTTCTAAAAATTTCATAATCTCCATTACTCCTTTTTTGGGTATAATTATTGAACAAAATGGTAAATCTTCATTAATATATAATGTAGAAATAGATAATCTATATCCATCAGATGCAGTACATTTTATTTTATTTTTTTTTGTTTCTAAAAAAATTCCATTTAATATATAATTTACATTATTATTTGACATTGAAAAATATGTACTATCTATAATTTTTTTAAATATATATTGATTTAAATTAAATTCTAATTTATTTTTAATTTTCCATTTATCTATATTAGGAAAATTATTTGCTGGTAATGTTGATAAACAAAATTTGATTTGTTTTGATTTTATAATTATTAAATTATTTTCTAATTTTACTAAAATTTCAGAATTTTTAGGTAAGTTTTTAAATATATTTATAAAATTACGTTTAGAAACTGTAATATTACCATTTATATTATCTCCATATAATTTAATTTTAGATATTATTTCCATATCTTGATTAGAATTAATAATTAATAAAATGTTGTTTTTAACTTTTAATAAAATATTATTATATATATATATATTGTTAATATTTGTTATAAAATTTAATTGATAAATATTATTTAAAAAATTTTCTTTTGTAATATTAAATTTCATTTTTTTCTCCATAATTTTTTATTGTTTAATAATTTAATTATTAAATAAATTAAGTATGGGCCGTGCGGGATTTGAACCTGCGACCAATTGATTAAAAGTCAACTGCTCTACCAACTGAGCTAACGACCCGTTTAAATATAAATAAATTATAATATAATTATTTAAAATAGCAACAAATAATTTTAAAAATTTAAAATATTTTAAATATGATATATTTTAATTTTAATATAATTTTTTTAAAATTATTTATATTTTATATATTTTAATTAAATTTATTATAAAATAATTTTGAAATATAAAATTATAAAAACAAGTTATTTTTTTTATAAAAAATTAATTATTATTGACTTTGTTTCTTTAAAAAATAAAATTAAATTATTTAATATAAATTTAATTGTATTTAATATTGTTAAAAATTTATATGGGCACTCACAGAAAAAATATCTTTAATAAAGATAAATTAATTTTTTTTTTGATACAATAATTAAACATGTAAATTTAAAAATAGAATTAAAAAATGTTAACAAATTGAAGAGTTTGATCATGGCTCAGATTGAACGCTAGCGGCAAGCCTAACACATGCAAGTCGAGCGGCATCGTAAAACAGTTTACTGTTTGTCGGCGAGCGGCGAACGGGTGAGTAATATCTGGGAAACTACTCAATGGAAGGGAATAACTATTAGAAATGATAGCTAATGCCATATAATGTCTTATTAAATAGACCAAAAGGGGGATATACCCACGCCATTGAATGTGCTCAGACGAGATTAGCTAGTAAGCGAGGTAATGGCTCACTTAGGCAACAATCTCTAGTTGGTCTGAGAGGACGATCAGCCACACTGGAACTGAGACACGGTCCAGACTCTTACGGGAGGCAGCAGTGGGGAATATTGCACAATGGGCGAAAGCCTGATGCAGCTATGCCGCGTGTGCGAAGAATGCCTTAGGGTTGTAAAGCACTTTCAGTAGGAAAGAAAAATATTAATTTAATATATTAATAATTGACGTTACCTTCAAAAGAAGCACCGGCTAACTCCGTGCCAGCAGCCGCGGTAATACGGGGGGTGCGAGCGTTAATCAGAATTACTGGGCGTAAAGAGCACGTAGGTGGTATATTAAGTCAGATGTGAAATCCCTAAGCTTAACTTAGGAACTGCATTTGAAACTGATAAACTTGAGTTTTGTAGAGGGGGGTAGAATTCCAGGTGTAGCGGTGAAATGCGCAGATATTTGGAGGAATACCAGTGGCGAAGGCGACCCCCTGGACAAAAACTGACACTGAGGTGCGAAAGCGTGGGTAGCAAACAGGATTAGATACCCTGGTAGTCCATGCTGTAAACAATGTCGATTTGAAAGTTGTATCCTTGAGATATAGCTTTTGTAGCTAACGCGTTAAATCGACCGCCTGGGAAGTACGACCGCAAGGTTAAAACTCAAATGAATTGACGGGGGCCCGCACAAGCGGTGGAGCATGTGGTTTAATTCGATGCAACGCGAAAAACCTTACCTACTCTTGACATCCAGAAAAAATTTAAGAAATTGAATTGGTCCTAAAGGAATTCTGAGACAGGTGCTGCATGGCTGTCGTCAGCTCGTGTTGTGAAATGTTGGGTTAAGTCCCGCAACGAGCGCAACCCTTATCCTTTGTTACCATCGAGAAAGACGGGGACTCAAAGGAGCCTGCCAGTGATAAACTGGAGGAAGGTGAGGACGACGTCAAGTCATCATGGCCCTTATGAGTAGGGCTACACACGTGCTACAATGGTGTATACAAAGAGTAGCTAACTTGTAAAAGCAAGCAAATCTCATAAAGTACATCTCAGTTCGGATTGGAGTCTGCAACTCGACTCCATGAAGTCGGAATCGCTAGTAATCGTAGATCAGCATGCTACGGTGAATACGTTCCCGGGCCTTGTACACACCGCCCGTCACACCATGGAAGTGAGCTGTAAAAGAAGTGATTAGCTTAATCTAAGGAAGGGCAATTACCACTTTGTGGTTCATAACTGGGGTGAAGTCGTAACAAGGTAACCGTAGGGGAACCTGTGGTTGGATTACCTCCTTACTTTATTTAAAACGTGAGTGCCCATATAAATTTTTCAAAAAATTTTCTAGCCCAATTTATAGGCTTGTAGCTCAGATGGTTAGAGCACACCCCTGATAAGGGTGAGGTCGGTGGTTCAATTCCACTCAGGCCTAATGTTTAATTAATCATCTTTATTTATAAATGAAATAATATTTAATATTTAATATTTAATATTTATATTTCAAAATAATTTCCTTATATTAAGGGGCTATAGCTCAGTTGGTAGAGTGCCTGCTTTGCACGTAGGAGGTCAGCGGTTCGATCCCGCTTAGCTCCAATACATTTTGTGTTTTTAAAATAATTAATTTAAAATTATATTAATTTATATATTTTAATTTTAAAATATTTTGGTTTATAAAGTTAAGTAAATAAGCGTATACGGTGGATGCCTAGGCAATCAGAGGCGACGAAGGGCGTGCAAATCTGCGAAAAGCGTTGGTAAGGTGATTGACCCGTAATAACCAGCGATTCCCGAATGGGGAAACCCAATGTTTTTTAAAACATTATTTTATCATAAATATATAGTGATAAAAAGCAAACCAGGTGAACTGAAACATCTAAGTAACCTGAGGAAAATAAATCAATTGAGATTCCCAAAGTAGTGGCGAGCGAAATGGGAGAAGTCTAGAGATATTTTTAAAAAATATAAATTAATAGAAGTTTTTGGAAAAAAACACAATATAGGGTGATAGTCCCGTATATGAAAATTTATTTTTTTTTTTCTCTGATAGTAAAACGGGACACGTGTAATCCTGTTTGAATATGGGGGGTCCATCCTCCAAGACTAAATACTCCTGATTGACCGATAGTGAACTAGTACCGTGAGGGAAAGGTGAAAAGAACCCCGGTTAGGGGAGTGAAATAGAACCTGAAACCGTATACGTACAAGCAGTAGAAGCATTTAATAATGTAACTGCGTACCTTTTGTATAATGGGTCAGCGACTTATATTTTGTAGCAAGGTTAACCGTATAGGGGAGCCAAAGGGAAACCGAGTCTTAAATGGGCGAATAGTTTCAAGATGTAGACCCGAAACCCGGTGATCTAACCATGAGCAAGTTGAAGGTTAATTAAATCTAATTGGAGGACTGAACTGACTAATGTTGAAAAATTAGCGGATGACTTGTGGTTAGGGGTGAAAGGCCAATCAAACCGGGAGATAGCTGGTTCTCCTCGAAAGCTATTTAGGTAGCGCCTCATGTAATTCATCTTTGAGGGTAGAGCACTGTTACGGGTAAGGAGTCTACCGACTTTTGAACCGTTGCAAACTCCGAATATCAAAGAATGTTATCATGGGAGACACACGGCGAGTGCTAACATTCGTCGTGAAAAGGGAAACAACCCAGACCACCAGCTAAGGTCCCTAAATCATAGTTAAGTGGAAAACGATGTGAGAGGGCATAAACAACCAGGATGTTGACTTAGAAGCAGCCATCATTTAAAGAAAGCGTAATAGCTCACTGGTCGAGTCAACTTGCGCGGAAGATGTAACGGGGCTAAACTATGTACCGAAGCTGTGGTAACAATATTTTTTATTGTTAGGTAGAGGAGCGTTCTGTAAGCTGTTGAAGGAAAATTGGGAAATTTTCTGGAGGTATCAGAAGTGCGAATGCTGACATAAGTAACGATAAAGTAGGTGAAAAACCTACTCGCCGAAAGACTAAGGTTTCCTATCCAATGTTAATCAGGGTAGGGTAAGTCGGTTTCTAAGGTGAGGTTGAATAGCGTAATCGATGAATAACAGGTTAATATTCCTGTACTTTATTTTTATTGCTTAAAAAGTGACGAAGAAGGCTAAACTATCCAGGTGTCGGTTGTCTTGGTTTAAGCATGTAGAAATGTTAATTTTAAGGTGTGATAAATAGTCATTTTAATAAAATGATAAATTAGTTAATGCCATACTTACAAGAAAAACTTTAAAGCAAAAATAAAAATAAAACCGTACCTTAAACCAACACAGGTGGTCATGTAGAAAATACTAAGGCGCTTGAGAGAACTCAGGTGAAGGAACTAGGCAAAATAATGCCGTAACTTTGGGATAAGGCATGCTAGTAATAGGTGAAATTCTTAACGAATATAGCTGAATCTAGTCGCAGATAATAGCTGGCTGCAACTGTTTAATAAAAACATAGCACTGTGCAAACACGTAAGTGGAAGTATACGGTGTGACGCCTGCCCGGTGCTGGAAGGTTAATTGATAGAGTTAGTATTTAATACAAAGCTTTTGATCGAAGCCCCAGTAAACGGCGGCCGTAACTATAACGGTCCTAAGGTAGCGAAATTCCTTGTCGGGTAAGTTCCGACCTGCACGAATGGCGTAATGATGGCCAGACTGTCTCCACCTGAGACTCAGTGAAATTGAATTTGCTGTGAAGATGCAGTGTACCCGCGGCAAGACGGAAAGACCCCGTGAACCTTTACTATAGCTTGATATTGATTATTATTCATTAATGTGTAGAATAGGTGGTAGGCTTTAAATTTATAGCGCTAGCTATAATTAAGCCGTCCTTGAAATACCACCCTTTAATGTTTAATATTCTAATTTAATTCCATTATCTGGAATAAAGACAATGTCTGGTGGGTAGTTTGACTGGGGCGGTCTCCTCCTAAAGAGTAACGGAGGAGCACAAAGGTTAGCTAATTACGGTCAGAAATCGTAATTTTAGTGCAAAGGCATAAGCTAGCTTAACTGCGAGAGTGACAACTCGAGCAGATGCGAAAGCAGGTCTTAGTGATCCGGTGGTTCTGTATGGAAGGGCCATCGCTCAACGAATAAAAGGTACTCCGGGGATAACAGGCTAATACCGCCCAAGAGTTCATATCGACGGCGGTGTTTGGCACCTCGATGTCGGCTCATCACATCCTGGGGCTGAAGTAGGTCCCAAGGGTATGGCTGTTCGCCATTTAAAGTGGTACGCGAGCTGGGTTTAGAACGTCGTGAGACAGTTCGGTCCCTATCTGCCGTGGGCGTTGGAAGATTGAGAGGGGTTGCTCCTAGTACGAGAGGAGCGGAGTGAACACACCACTGATGTTCGGGTTATCATGCCAATGGTATTGCCCGGTAGTTAAGTGTGGAAAAGATAAGCGCTGAAAGCATATAAGTGCGAAACTTGCCTCAAGATAAGTCTTCCCAGAACCTTTATGGTTCCTAAAGGAACGTTTAAGACTAAGACGTTGATAGGTTGGGTGTGTAAGTATAGTAATATATTCAGCTAACCAATACTAATGAACCGTGAGGCTTAACTTTTTTAAAAATTTTTTTAATTTTTATATTTTAAACATTTATTTTTTTTATTTTTTTAAATCTTTTTGCCTGGCAATAATAGCACAGTAGTACCACCTGATCCCATTCCGAACTCAGAAGTGAAATACTGTATCGCCAATGGTAGTGTGAGGATCCCTCATGTGAGAGTAGGAAATTGCCAGGCATTTAAATATTTTAAATTAATTGTATTTTAAAATATATTAATATATTAATATATTAATATATTAATATGTTAATATATTAATATGTTAATATGTTAAAACATTAACTATTTTTTTTCCCTCGGGTTTTTTTCCAAATTTTATTTTTCCATTTTTTAAAGCAAACAAAGTATAATCTTTAGCACATCCTACATTTTTACCAGCATGGAATTTATTTCCTCTTTGGCGCACAATAATATTACCAGCTATAACTATTTCACCTCCAAATTTTTTTATTCCTAACCTTTTTGATTTAGAGTCTCTACCGTTCTTAGTTGATCCACCTGCTTTTTTTTGTGCCATTTTATCTTATTTAATTTATTATTTTAATAATTTTAACATATGTATAATTTTGCCTATGTCCTATTATTTTATGGTGATGTTTTCTACGTTGAAATTTTATTATTTTTTTTTTAACATCTTTAATATGGTTAATAATTTCTGCTTCAATTGTAATATTTTTAACATATGGAGTTCCAATTTTAACAAATTTTTTTTTAACAAATAAAATAATTTTAGTAAATTTAATTTTTTCACCAATTTTATTATTTATTTTATCAATATATATTTTTTTATTTTCTTCTATTTTATATTGTTTACTACCATATATTATAATTGCATACATTTTAAACCTTATTTAAAATATTATATAAATATAAATAATATATTTATTAAATTTTTAAATAAAAAATTTTAAAATTTTGTTTAATTATTTTAATTTCAATTTCTACCATCTTTTTCAATTAATAAATCTGCTTCTTTAGGACCCCAAGAACCTGATTTATATAAAAAAGGTTTTTGTTTTTTAATTTTCCATCCATTAATAATAGGATCTATCCATTTCCATGATTCTTTTAATTCATTATCACTTACAAAAAGACATTGATTACCTAACATTATTTCTAATATTAAAATTTCATAAGCGTCTGCAATATGTGTGATTTTTTTATCATAAAAATTAAAATTTAATTTTGTTGGTTGTAATTTATATTTATGTTTTAAACTTGGTAATCTATTTAAAATTTCTATTTCTAAACCCTCATTTGGTTGTAAACGAATTATTAATTTATTTTGAGGTAATATTTTATTAAATTTATTAAATAAATTTATAGGTAAATTTTTAAAATAAATTACAATTTCTGTAGTTTTTTTTTTAAGTCGTTTTCCACTTCTTAAATAAAATGGTACTCCTACCCATTGCCAATTATCAATATTTACTTTAATAGAAACAAAAGTTTCAGTATTACTATTTTTATTAAATCCCTTTTCTTCTAAATAACTGGGTACAACTTTTCCATTAATTATACCAGATATATATTGTCCAAAAACTGTATTTTCATTAATATTATTATAATTAATAGTTCTTAATGAACGTAAAATTTTTATTTTTTCATTTCTAATATTATTAGTATTTAAACTTATTGGGGGTGCCATAGCAATTATAGTTAAAATTTGTAATAAATGATTTTGTACCATATCTCTAGTTTGACCAATTTTATCAAAATATTCAAATCTCCCTTCTACTCCTACTTCTTCGGAAACTGTAATTTGTACTGAATCAATAATACGATTATCCCAATTAGAAAAAAATAATATATTAGAAAAACGTAATGCTAATAAATTTAAAATAGTTTCTTTTCCTAAATAATGATCTATTCTATAAATTTGAGATTCATTAAAATATGTTAAAATTTTTTTATTAATATAATTATATGATTCTAAATTTATTCCTAGGGGTTTTTCTATAATAACACATGACGTTTTTTTATTTATTTTTGATTTACCTAATCCATCACATATTGCAGAAAATGTATTCGGTGGCATAGCAAAATAATTTATTGTAATTCTTTCTTTTTGATTTAAAATTTTTTTAAGTTTTATAAAATTATTAATATAATATATATCTAAATTACAAAATTTTAAACGTTTACTAAATTTTAACCAAATTTTTTCATTAATTTTTTCTTTTAAAAATTTTAATAGTGTTTTTTTTACCATATTAATAAAATTAATTTTATTCCAATTTGCTCTTCCAACCCCTATTATACATGTATCATTATGAATATAATTTTCTTTTTCTAAATAATATAACGAAGGTAATAATTTACGTTTAGATAAATCACCTTTGACTCCAAAAATTATAAAATCACATGCTTTAATTTTTTTTTCTTTATTCATATAAATTTCTTTTTTAAAATATTTAGTTTTATAATATATAATTATTTATAATTTTGTATTAAAAATTTATAAATAAATATTTTTATAATAAAATTATTAATATTTTTTAAATATTTTTAATAATTTTTATAAAATTATTAAAATTTAAAGAATTATTACCAATTAATACACCATCAATATCTGGTTGTTTTAATAATTGTTTAACATTTTTATAATTAACAGAACCTCCATATTGTATTATAATTTCTTTAGATATTTTTTTATCATATAAGTTAATTTTTGATCTTATAAATTTATGTATTTTTTGAATATCTGTATAATTTACTAATATTTTATTCCCAATAGCCCATATAGGTTCATAAGCAATTATAGAATTTTTAAATACTTTAATACCTAAATTTTTAATAATTAAATTAATTTGATTAAAACAAATTTCTTCTGTTTGTTTATTTATTTTTTCTTTAAATGTTTCCCCAATACATAAAATAGGAATTAAATTATTTTTTTTAACAATTATAAATTTGTCAAGTATTTCTTTATTAGATTCTTTATGATAAATTCGTCTTTCAGAATGACCTATTAATACATATTTAACACCTATATTTTTTAACATTTCAGCCGAAATATCTCCAGTAAATGCACCATGCGAATTTACATCTACATTTTGAGCACATATTGTAATATTACTTTTTTTTGTTTCTTTTATAGCTTCATATAAATAAATTAATGGTGGTGCTATAGAAATAAAAATATTTTTTTGTTTATTAAATTTATAACATAATTTTTTTAAAAAAATATTAACAAAATATTGATTTCCATTTAATTTCCAATTTGCAATAATTAATGGTTTTTTCATATTATCTCTTTATATTATTTTTTAATTATTTTATGTTTTATTTAATAATCTTTTAAATTATTCTAAAATTTTAATTAATATAAATTTAATTTAAATATTAATTTTATTATTTAAATATATTAAATATTAAATATATTTATATTAATTTAAAATTATTAAAGGTATAAATGGGAAATATCAAAATTTTTGCTGGTAATTCAAATTTAGAACTTGCTATTAAAATATCAAAAAAATTAAAAATATGTTTATGTAAATCTTTTGTTGGTCGTTTTAGTGATGGTGAAATTAATGTTAAAATTAACGAAAATGTTAGAGGTGATGATATATTTATAATACAATCAATTTGTTTACCAAGTAATGATAATTTAATGGAATTATTTATTATATCTGATGCTTTTAGAAGAGCTTCAGCTGGACGTATTACTGCTGTAATTCCATATTTTGGATACGCTCGACAAGATAGAAGATTACATTCTTCACGTGTACCTATTACTGCTAAAATAATAGCAAATTTTTTAACAAATGTAGGTATAAATCGAATATTAACAGTAGATTTACATTCAGAACAAATAGAAGGGTTTTTTGATATACCTGTTGATAATATTTATGGTAGTTTAATATTTTTTGAAAATATAATTAAAAAAAAATATAAAAATAAAATTTCAATAATATCTCCAGATATAGGCGGTATTTTAAGAGCAAGAATGATAGCAAAAATTTTAGATAATGTTGAAATCGCTATAATAGATAAACGTCGTAAAAATTCAAATATTTCAGAAGTAATGCATATTATAGGTAATGTTAATAATAAAGATTGCATTTTAATTGACGATATAATTGATACTGGAGGAACTATATGTAACGCAGCTAAAGCTTTAAAAGAACATGGTGCTAGAAAAGTTTACGCTTATGTTACTCATCCAGTTTTTTCTGGTAATTCTTTAAAATATATTGAAGAATCATTAATTGATGAAATTACGATATGTGATAGTATTCCAATACCTAAACAAATTAATAAAATTAAAAAATTTAAAATTAAATCAATATCAAATATATTATCTGAGTCTATTAAACGTATAAATAATGGACAATCAATATCAGCTATGTTTAAATTTTAAAATAAATTATTTTTAAGGAAATTAAATGTTTGAAGAAAAAATAAATAAAAATTTAAATAACCAATTAAATTTAGAAAAATATTCATCAAACTTATATTTACAAATAAGTGCTTGGTGTGATATTGAAAATTTTAAAAATGCTAAAATTTTTTTTAAAAAAAATTCGGATGAAGAATTAAACCATATGGAAAAAATTTATAATTTTTTATGCGATATTAATGTATTACCTATAATAAATTCAAATATTTTATTTAAAAAAAAATTTAATTCTTTTGAAAATATTTTTAAAATAGCTTATATTAATGAAAAAAGAAATACGCGTAATATTAATTATATATCAAATATTTCATTAAAATATAAAAATTTTAAAACATTTCATTTTTTAAGTGAATATATTTTAAAACAAATTAAAGAAGAAAAAATACTTAAAACAATTATAGAAAATTTAAAATTTTTTAAAAAAAATAAGAAGGATATTTTAATTTTTGATAATTTATTTTTAATAAAATATATTTAATTTAATTAAATAAAATAAATATATTTTTAAAAATAATTAATGATTTTAAAATTATATATTTTATTAATATTTAAAATATTTTAAATTATAATAAAATTTTATAATTTTTTTATTTTTTTAATAAATTCTAAAGATATTTCTTTAATAAATCTTGAGGGTTTTGTAAATATTGTTTTACCAAATAAATTTATAGTTTTAGCATAAGTTAATGTTAATTTTTCTTTAGCTCTTGTAATACCAACATAAGCTAATCTTCTTTCTTCTTCTAAAGATTTTTTATTTAATGTAAAATAACTAGGAAAAATTCCCTCTACCATTCCTATTATAAAAACTTGATTAAATTCTAATCCTTTAGATGAATGTATAGACATTAATTTTATTGAATCATTATTTTTAAAATTTTCATTATTATAATTTAACTCAATATAAGATAAAAATAATTTTAATATTTCATAATTTTCTAAATTTTTTTTATTAAAATTTTTTGTTAATTTAATTAATTTATTTAAATTATTTATTATATTTAAATATTTTTTATTTTTTTTATACATTAAAAATAAACCTGATTTATTTATAATATAATTAATTTGTTTATATAATTTTAATTTTATTATTTTTTTTTTAATTTTTTCAATTAAAATAATAAATTTATTTAAAATTAAAAAAATTTTTTTTTTTAAAAAATTTTTTTTTAAAATTTTTTTTAATGATTTCCATAAAGATATTTTTTTTTTTTTAGATATTTCTTTAATTTTATTAATTGTATTTATTCCTATTCCTCTTTTAGGTGTATTAATAATTCTCAAAAAATCTAAATCATTATTATTATTTGAAATAAAACGTAAATATGATATTATATTTTTAATTTCTGGTTTTTTAAAAAATTTAGTATTATTAGAAATTTCATAATTTATATTATTTTTAAATAAAATTTTTTTAATTAAAATAGATTGTTTATTTTTTCTATATAAAATAGCACATTCTTTTAATAAACCCCCATTATGTTTCCATATTTTAATACAATTAACAATAAAAATAGCTTCTTCAGTTTCATTTATTGCTGAATATAATGAAATTAATTCCCCCTTTTTTTTATTAGTCCATAATTTTTTTTTAATACGATTATTATTATTATTAATTAATTTATTAGCTGCTAATATAATGTTTTTAGTAGATCTATAATTTTGTTCTAAACGAATAATTTTTGTATCTGGGTAATCTAATATAAATTTTGTGATTAATTTAGTTCTAGCACCTCTCCATTCATATATAGATTGATCATCGTCTCCTATAATCATAATTTGATTTTTTTTTGTTTTTAATTTATTAATCCATTTATACTGAACAATATTTATATCTTGAAATTCATCTATTAATATATATTTAAATTGTTTTATATATTTTTTTAAAATTAATGGATTTTTAATTAATAAATTATTAATACTTATTAAAAGTTCACCAAAATCATAAAATCCATATTTAAAACATATTTTTTGATATATTTTATATATTTGTAATAATTTATTATTAAAAATATTATTATCATTTAATTTTACACAATCTTTAGGATGTAAACCATAATTTTTTTTTTTGTTAATATAATACATTAATTTTATAGGAGAAAATTCTTTAATATTAATATTTAATTTTATTATAATTTTTTTAATTAAGTAAAGTTGTTTTTCTTTATTAATTATTTGAATTTTTTCTTTAGAATTATTATTATGATTTAAATATAACATTTTATATGCTAAACTATGAAAGGTACCTATCCAAATTTCATTAACATTTAATTTTATTATTTTTTTAATTCTATTATATATTTCATTAGCTGCTTTATTAGTAAAAGTAACTGCTATAATTGATTTTGGAGATACTCCCTTTTTACTAATTAACCAATTAATACGGTTAACTAAAACTCTTGTTTTTCCACTTCCAGCTCCAGCTAATATTAATAAATTTTTTTTTTTAGATGTAATTGCTTCAATTTGTTTTTTATTCATATTTTTAAATAAACTATTATTCATAAATATTATTTATTAATGTTTTAAAAAATTAATTCATATAATTTTAAAAATATTTATTTTAATTTTAAATAAATTTAAATATTAATAAATATTATAATTTTTAATATTTATTTATATTAATTAATATAATTTATATTATATATAGGTATCTCTATTACTAAATTTCTTTTAGAAATTTTAATTTGGCAACTTAATCTACTTTTAATTTCTAAACCCCATGCTTTATCTAAAATGTCATTTTCATTTTCTTTAATAATTTTTAATGAATTTAAACCTTTATGAATAATACAATGACATGTAGTACATATACAAGATTTTTTACATACATTTTCTATTTTTATATTATTATTATGTGCTAAATCTAATAAATTTTCATTTTTTTTCGATTCTAAAATTAAACCATTAAAACAAATTTTTTTATTTGGTAAAAAGAAAATTTTAGGCATTTTAAATTTTTTTTAAATTAATAAATTTTATTATAATATTATAATATTTAAATATTATTTTGTTTATTTTTTTAAAAAATATTTTATTTTAAAAATATTTTTAACTAAATATTTAAGAATAAAATGGCTAATATAAAATCATCGATAAAAAGAATAATTCAGTCTAAAAAAAAACGTAAATATAATTTAATTTATAAATCTATGTTAAAAACTTTTATTAAAAAAACTATTTTATTAATATCTACAGGTAATAAAAAAGAATCTAAAGAAAGCTATAAAAAAACACAAAAAATTATAGATAGATTAGTTTCAAAAAAAATAATACATAAAAATAAAGCTTCACGTTATAAATCTAATTTATTTATTAAAATTAATAATATGTAAAATATCAAATATTTTTATTATATATATAAAAATAATTTTCACGAACTCAATTAAGAGTTCGTGAATTTTTTAGAATCTTTTTTGTTTTTTTTTTTTAAAATTTTACTTTGTTTTTTTTTCAATTTGTATCTTTTTTTTTTAATTTTATGTTTATGATATATATAACCACTACCTGATGGTATTAGTCTTCCAATTATTACGTTTTCTTTTAAACCTTTTAATTTATCTAATTTTTCACAAATTGCTGCTTCTGTTAAAACACGTGTTGTTTCTTGAAAAGAAGCTGCAGAAATAAATGAATTTGTTGTTAAAGATGATTTAGTAATTCCCATTAAATCTCTTGTAAAAATTATAGGTTTTTTATTTTGTTTAATAAGTTTTTTATTCATAATTTTAACACAAGATAATTCTACTTTTTCACCAGGTAAAAAACGACTATTTCCTGGTTTTTTAATAATTACTTTTCTTAACATTTGTCGAATAATAACTTCAATATGTTTATCATTTATTTTTACACCCTGTAAACGATAAACATCTTGTATTTCATTTGTAATATAATTTGAAATTTCACTTAAACCTTTTAATCTTAAAATATCATGTGGAACTTCTGAACCATAAGAAATAACATCTCCTTTTGAAACTTGCTCACCCTCAAAAACATTTAATTGTCTCCATTTTGGTATCATTATTTCGCAAATTTTTATATCATTTAAATTTATAAATAAACGTTTTTTTCCTTTAGTTTCTTTACCAAATGTAATAATTCCATTAACTTCAGCTAAAATTGCTGGATCTTTGGGTTTTCTTGCTTCAAATAAATCAATAACTCTAGGTAAACCTCCAGTAATATCTTTAGTTTTACCTATTTTTTGAGGAATACGTGCTAATATATCTCCAATTTGTATTTCATCACCAGCTTTGAGTTGAATTATTGATTTTGGTGGTAATAAATAATGTACAATTATATTTGTATTATTAAAATATACAGGTTTATTATATATATCAATTATTGTTAAAAATGGTTTAAATTTTTTACTTTTATTTTTAAGTTCATTGTTTTCTAATACTACCATAACAGATAAACCAGTTATTTCATCATTTTTATAAATTATTGTTTTACCATCTGAAATTCCAGAAAATTTTGCAAAACCATATACTTCACTTATAATTGGTATTATATGTGGATCCCAATTAGCTATTATTTCATTTGATTTAACAATATCATTATGAATTTTAGTAATGATTGCACCATATGGAATATTATGCATTTCAATAATATGATTAAGTTCATTAATTATTTTTATTTTAGAATTTCTGGAAGTGATAATTATTTTACCCCTTATATTTTTAATACATTTTAAATTTTTAAATAAAATTTTACCAGCGTTTTTAATTTTTATAAAAGATTCAGTTGCTACTCTAAAAGCAGTACCTCCTATATGAAATGTTCTCATTGTTAATTGAGTACCAGGTTCTCCAATTGATTGTGCAGCAATAACTCCTACAGCTTCACCTTTATTTATAATATTTCCTTTAGATAAATCTATTCCATAACATTTCCTACAAATACCAAAATTAGTTTCACATGTTACTGGAGATCTAACTTTTATTTTATCTATATAATTATTTTCTAAAATTTTACATAACATTTTATTTAAAAAAGTATTTTTAAAAATTAAAATTTTGTTTTCTCTTTTATCTTTAATATCTTTAGAAGTTACTCTACCTAAAACACGATCACTTAAAGTTTCTTTAACTATATCACCTTCAATTATAGAAGTTATCCAAATTCCATCATTTGTTTTACAATCATCTTCAGTAATTATTAAATCTTGAACAACATCAACTAATCGTCTTGTTAAATATCCTGAATTTGCTGTTTTTAACGCTGTGTCAGCTAATCCTTTTCTAGCACCATGTGTAGAAATAAAATATTGCATTACATTTAAACCTTCTTTAAAATTGGCAATTATTGGAGTTTCAATAATAGATCCATCAGATTTTACCATTAAACCTCGCATTCCTGAAAGTTGTCTAATTTGAGATATTGAACCTCTAGAACCAGAATCTGCCATCATAAAAATATTATTAAAAGAAAATTGTTTTGTTTTTTTACTATTATATTTAATATTTTTTATATAAGATAAATTTTTTATCATTTTTTTTGTAATATCATTATTTGCTATAGCCCATATATCAATTATTTTATTATAACGTTCACTATTTGTTAAAAATCCAAATTGAAATTGTTGTTGAATTTCTAAAACGTCTTTTTCAGCTTCTATTATTATTTTTTTTTTTTCTTTAGGAATAATCATATCATCAATAGATACAGAAATTCCTGATTTTGTAGCATATTTAAAACCAATAAACATTAATTTATCTGCAAAAATTATTGTTTTTTTAAGCCCTAAAGTATAAAAACAAATATTTAGAATATTAAAAATATCTTTTTTGATTAAATTTTTATTAATAATTTTATATGATAAACCCTTAGGAAATATCATCCAAAGAATTGCTCTTCCTATAGTAGTATCAACAATTTTATTTTTATTATACCAAGTATTATTTATTTTAATACTTTCATTAATTTTAACTTTAACACGAGCGTGTAATGAAGCATATCCATTATTATATACCATTTCTGCTTCTTTAACATTACTTAATACCATACCATTCCCTTTTGCATTAATATATTCGAGTGTCATATAATATAATCCTAAAATAACATCTTGTGAAGGAATAATTACAGGATCACCATTTGATGGTGATAAAATATTATTTGTAGACATCATAAGAATGCGAGCTTCTAATTGAGCTTCTAATGTTAATGGTATATGAACAGCCATTTGATCACCATCAAAATCAGCATTAAAAGCAGAACACACTAATGGATGTAATTGTATAGCTTTCTCTTCTATTAATATCGGTTCAAATGCTTGTATACCTAATCTATGTAAAGTAGGTGCTCTATTTAATAATATTGGATGAATATTAATTATTTTTTTTAAAATATTAAATATAATTGGATTTTCATCAGCTAACATTTTTTTTGCAGATTTTATTGTACTTGCTAAATTCATAAATTGTAATTTTCCCAAAATATATGGTTTAAATAACTCTAAAGCCATTTTTTTTGGTAAACCACATTGGTTTAATTTTAAAAATGGATTAACTGTAATTACAGTTCTGCCAGAATAATCTACTCTTTTTCCTAAAAGATTTTGCCTGAATCTTCCTTGTTTACCTTTAATTATATCTGATAAAGATTTTAGTTGTTTTTTATTTGCTCCTAAAATAATTTTACCTTTTCTACTATTATCAAGTAATGCATCTACAGCTTCTTGTAACATACGTTTTTCATTTTTTATAATTATATTAGGTGCTGTTAATTTTATTAATTTTTTTAATCTATTATTTCTGTTAATAACTCGTCTATATAAATCATTTAAATCTGAAATTGCAAATTTACTTTCATCTAAAGGAACTATAGGCCTAAGATCAGGGGGTAAAACAGGTAAAATTTTTAATATTATCCATTCTGGTTTATTACATGTATTAATAAATGATTCTAATAATTTAATTCTATTAATTATTTTTTTCTTTTTATTTAAAGAATGAACTTCAACTAATTTATATCTTAATTTAACATATTCTTTTTTTAAATTAATTTTTTTTAATAAATCTAAAATAGCTTCAGCACCAATTTTAGCTATAAAATTATTACCATATTTTTTTTTAAAGAATAAATATTGTTCTTCATTTATTAACTGGTTTTTTTTAAAATTTGTATTACCTTTTTGTATTACTATATATGATTCAAAATATATAATTTTTTCAATATTTTTTAAAGAAAGATTTAATAATAAACTAATACGCGAGGGTAATGATCTTAAAAACCAAATATGAACAATTGGAGTTGATAATTTTATATGTCCCATTCTTTCTCTACGTACTTTTTTTTTAATAATTTCAACACCACATTTTTCACATTTTATATCGCAGTATGTTAATTTTTTATATTTTCCACATAAACATTCATAATCTTTAATTGGTCCAAAAATACTAGCACAAAATAAACCATCACGTTCTGGTTTTAAAGTACGGTAATTAATTGTTTCTGATTTTTTGACTTCACCATAAGACCATGAAAGAATTTTTTTAGGTGAAGCTATTGAAATTTTAATAGCATCAAATTCTACAAATTTTTTTTTATCTGGTATTAAATTTAAAGTATTTATCATAATTTTTCTTATAATTAAGTGGCACACAAAAATGTGTGCCTTTAAAATTTATAAAATATTTTTTTAAAGAATTTGAAAATATAATAAATTATATTTTAAAATTAAATTTATTTATTTTCATATAATTCAATATTAATACCTAAAGATTTCATTTCTCTGATAAGAACATTAAACGATTCAGGTATATTTGGTTCAGCATAATATTTATTATTTACTATTTTTTTATAAATTTTTAATCGCCCTTCTAAATCATCAGATTTAACTGTTAACATTTCTTGTAATATATATGCAGCACCATATGCTTCTAAAGCCCATACCTCCATTTCTCCTACTCTTTGACCTCCGAATTTTGATTTACCCTTTAATGGTTGTTGTGTTACTAAACTATATGAACCTGTTGATCGTGCATGTATTTTATCAACTACTAAATGATTTAATTTTAACATATACATATAACCTACTGTAACTGGTCTTTCAAATTGCTCGCCAGTTTGTCCATCAAATAAAGTAATTTGTCCTGATTTAGGCACACCACTTAATTTTAAAAAATTTTTAATTTCTTTTTCTTTAGCACCATCAAAAACTGGAGATGAAACTGGAACTCCATGTATTAAATTTTTAGCTAATAATAATAATTCTTTATCTGAAAATTTATTTAAATTTATTTTTTGTATATTATTATTTCCAGAATTGTAAATTTTTTGAATAAATTTGCGTATTTTAAATATATTTCTTTGTTTATTTAACATTTTTTTTATTTTTTTACCTAATTCTTTAGCAGCCATACCTAAATGTACTTCAAGAACTTGCCCAATATTCATTCTAGATGGTACACCTAATGGGTTAAGTATTATATCAATTGGAATTCCTTTTTTATCATATGGCATATCTTCAATTGGATTAATTTTTGATATTACACCTTTATTACCATGTCTTCCAGAAAATTTATCTCCTGGTTGAATATTATGACGAATTGCTATATATATTTTAATAATTTTTAATATTCCTGGTTTTATTCCTTTTACTTTAGTTTTATATGGTGTTTTAATAATTTTTGTTATTATTTTTTTTTTAAAAATATTATATAATTCTAATAAATTTAATAATTTTTGTTCTTCTATTTTATTTTTTAATATAAAATTAAAAATTTTTTTAAAATTTATTTTTTTAATTATTTTTAAATTTATATTATTATAATTAAATAATTCATATATACAATTATAAAATAATATATTAGTTTTTTTTATTTTTTTATTAATTATATTATGTTTATTTGTTTTTTTTATAATATTAAATTTATTTAAATTTTTTTTTATTTTATATTTTAATATATTATTTAATTTTTTTTTAAATTTATTTTTAAATATTTTTTTTTTTTTATATTTTTTTTTTTTTTTTTTTTTTTTTTTAATTATTTTTTTATTTATTTTTTTTTTTTTTTTTTTTTTTTTTTTTTTTTTTTTTTTTTTATTTTTTTTTTTTTTTTTTTTTTTTTTTTTTTTTTTTTTATATTCTTCTTCATCTTCTTCTTTTTCAAATATTTTAATATCTATTACTTTACCAAATATTCCATTTGGTACACGTAATGAAGAATCTTTAATATCAGGTGATTTATCACCGAAAATAGCAAGTAATAATTTTTCTTCAGATTTTAATTTTTTTCTTTTTTTTTTTATCATTTTGCTAACTAAAATATCACCTTCAAAAACTTCAGCACCAATTTTAACAATACCTGTTTTATCTAATTTAGATAAAAAATATTTTGAAATTCCAGGAATATTAATAGTAATTGTTTCAAAATTAACTTTTGTATCTTTAATTTCACATGATAATTCATGAATATGAATAGTTGTAAATTTTTCTTTTTGTACTATTCTTTCGGAAATTAATATTGAATCTTCAAAATTATAACCATTCCATGACATAAATGCAATTCGTATATTTTGTCCTAAAGCTAATTCTCCCATATCTGTTGATTGACCATCTGCTATAACATCTCCTTTTAATATTTTTTCACCTAAAGATATACATGGTGTTTGATTAATACAAGTATTTTGATTAGATCTAGTATATTTAATTAAATTATATATATCATAATTTTTTTTTGTATTTTGTATTTCTTTATTATTTGATTTTATTATAATTTTAGAAGAATCTATATATTTTACTATACCACTTCTTTTAGCTAAAATTAATGTTTCAGAATCAGTTGCAATTATTCGTTCCATTCCAGTACCAACTAACGGTTTTTCTGTTATTAATGGAGGTACAGCTTGACGTTGCATATTAGATCCCATTAAAGAACGATTAGCATCATTATGTTCTAAAAATGGAATTAATGAAGCTCCAATTGAAAGAATTTGTTGATTAGATATATCTATATAATTTATTTTTTTTTTGTTAAATAAAAATGTTTCATTTTTATAACGACAACTTATTAATTTATTAACAAATTCTTTTCTTTTATTAATTTTTGAATTAGCTTGAGCGATAACAAATTTTTCTTCTTTTATTGATGATAAATAATGTATTTCATTAGTTATTTTTTTTTTTTTAATTAATCTATAGGGTGTTTCTAAAAACCCATATTTATTAATTTGTGAATATAAAGCTAAAGAATTAATAAGTCCAATATTAGGGCCTTCTGGAGTTTCGATAGGGCAAATTTTACCATAATGTGTAGAATGTATATCTCTTATTTCAAAGCTAGCACATTCTAGTAATATTCCACCAGGTCCAAGAGCTGAAATTCTTCTTTTATGTGTAATTGAAGAAAGCGGGTTATTTTGATCTAGAAATTGTGAAAGGGGATTAGAAATAAAAAAATCTTTAAAATAAATTGATAATATTTTGAAATTAATTAGATTTTTTGGAAAAAATAATTTTTTATATGTTAGCATTTTTTCTTGAATAGAATTTTTAATTTGCATTAAACTTAAATAAAAATGACTATTAAGCATTTCCCCGACTGTACGAATTCTTCTATTACATAAATTATCAATATCATCCATTTTTTTTTTACCATTACGAATATCTAATAATTTTTTAATAATTAAAATTATATCTTTTTTATCTAAATAAATTGATGAAAAATTATCTTTTCTTAAAATAGAAAAATTCAATTTAATTCTACCTACTTTAGATAAATTATATTTATTTCCTGTAAAATAAAGAGATTCAAAAAAAGTGGTTGCAACATCTAATGTTACAGTTTCTTTAGGTTTTAAAATATGAAAAATTTCAATTAATGCACTTAAACGATCATATGTTGGATCAAAATGTAGAGTATTAGATATATAATTACCATGATTAATATTATTAGTATATAAAACAGATATTGTTTTATAACCATTTTTTTTTAAAGTTTTAATAATGTCTTTAGATAAAGACATATTAGCCATGCATATTAATTCTCCTTTTTTATCATAATAATCTTTAGATATTGTTTTTGAACAAACAAAATCAATAGGAACTAAAATTTTTTTAATTCGTTTTTTTTTCAATTTATTAATATCTTTAGCTGTAATTTTTTCACCCTTTTTAACATATATTTTATTATTTGAAATTATATCAAATTTTGCAATTTCTCCTTTTAATCTATCTGGTATTAAAATCATTTTAATTTTATTACCCTTAATATCAAAAATAATATTTTTATAAAAAATATTTAAAATTTGTTGA
This sequence comes from Enterobacteriaceae bacterium, assembly GCA_052400135.1. Lineage (GTDB taxonomy): Bacteria > Pseudomonadota > Gammaproteobacteria > Enterobacterales > Enterobacteriaceae_A. The sequence continues at coordinate 164,134 of CP181165.1, read as the reverse complement.
GTATTATAATTTAATGCTCTTAAAATTATTGTTGCTGGTATTTTTTTACTTTTATCAATACGTACATTTAAAATATCTTTTGTATCAAATTCAAAATCTAATAATGGCCCTGAATAAGGAATAACTTTAGCATTATATAATATTTTTTTAAACATATGTGTTCTACTTTTAATAATATTAAAAAAAACACCAGGACTACGATGTATTTGAGAAATAACTACTCTTTCAATACCATTAACTACAAATGTAGAATTTTTTGTCATTAAAGGAATTTCACACATATTAATAACTTTTTCTTTAGTAGATTTAATAATCTTTTTATTTTTATAAATATATGTAATTAATTTTAATCTTACTTTTAATAAACCATAATATGTAATACCTCTATTTTTACATTCCTGAAAACTAAATGCAGGTTTTGTTATTTTATAATCAATATATTTTAATAATGAACTATAATTATAATTATAAATCGGGAAAAATTTAAGTAATATATTTTCTATTCCTATTTTACTTTTTAAATTTTTATTTATAAATTTTTTATAAGTTTCAATTTGTATAGCAAGTAAATAAGGAATATTTAAAATTGGTAAATGTTTGGCGAAACTTTTTCTGATTCTTTTTTTTTCGATACCTGAAAATTCCATTTTTAACCCTTTTAAATTTTTAAATTAAAATATAACTTTTTTTAAAAAAATCATAAAAGACTGAAGATAAATCAACAGTCTTTTATGTTTTAATAAATAATTATTTTATTTAATTTCAATAATTGCACCTGAAATTTCTATTTTTGATTTTAAATTTTCTGCATCAATTTTATTTAAATTTTCTTTTAAAATAACTGGTGCCGATTCAACTAAATCTTTTGCTTCTTTTAAACCTAATCCAATTGCACTTCTTACTGCTTTAATTACTGAAATTTTATTAGAATTATAAGATTTTAAAATAACATTAAATTCTGTTTTTTCTTCTACAACCTTTTTAACATTATTAAAATTATTTATTTCAAAATTAGAATTAATATTGTATTTTTTTTCAATAATAGAAATAAATTCAGAAATTTCTTTAATAGTCATTGATTCTATGATTTTTAATATTTTTTCTTTATTATTCATATTCTTCTTAATATTTTTTAATATTTATATTATATTTAAATTTTTTTTTTAAAATTTTTTAAAATTCTTATAAATTTTCCAATACAAATTTCTTTTAAAATATAAATTAATTTTATTAAAGCTTCATTTAATGTTGGTAACATTGCTAATTTATCAATATTTTCTTTTTCAATTTTTTCACCATCAAAAGCTGCAAATTTAATTTTAAAATTTTCGTTTTCTTTTTCAAATTTTTTACATAATCTAGCAGCAAATGATGGATTTTCAACAGAAAAACAAACTATATTATTTCCAGATATATTATTTTGTAAAAATTCAAAATTTGTTTTTTTTAAAGCAATTTTTAATAAAGTATTACGTATTAATAAAATTTTAACTCCAATTTTTCTTCCTTTTTTTCTAAAATTATTAATTATATTAGAATTTATATAATTAGAATTTAATATAACTATAGATAAAGTTTTTTCAATTATTTTTTTAATTTTTATAATTATTTTTTTTTTTTTATTTAAATTCATATTTTTTAATTTAATTTATTTTTAAAATATATATATTTAAATATTAAATATTTATAAAATAATAATTATTAATTATAAAATTTAAAATTATTAAATTTTTTTAAAAATATTATTTTAATATAAATAAATAATAAATTTATTTATATAATTTTATTTATGATTAAAAAATATATTTTAGTTAAAATACCTAATTATATTCTTAAAAAAAGATTAGATAAAATATTATCTTTTTTATTACCTAAATATTCAAGATCTTATATTAAAAAATTAATTATAAATAATAAAGTAAAATCTAATTTTAAATTACTTAATAAACCTAATACAAAAATATTTAAAAAAATTTTAGTTAAAATTATATTAACAAAAAAAAAAAAAAAAATAAAAAGTGAAAATATTAAATTAAATATATTATATGAAGATAAATATTTATTAATTATAAATAAAAAAAGTAATTTTGTAGTACATCCTGGTTATAATAATTTTACACATACGTTAATAAATGCTTTAATATATTATAATAAAACTTTAATTTTTATTTATCGTTTAGGTATAATACATCGTTTAGATAAAGATACATCGGGTTTAATAATAATAACTAAAACATTATTAACAAGAAAATTACTTATAAATTCATTAAAATATCATAAAATTTATAAGGAATATGAAGGTATAGTATTAGGTAAAATTAAAAATAATGGTTTTATTAATGCAAATATTTCTAGAAATAAAAAAAATAGAGTTAAAATGAATATTAATAAAAATGGTAAAAATGCTATTTCTTATTATAAAATTATAAATACTTTTAAAAAATATACTAGAATTAAAATTTTAATAAAAACAGGTAGGACACATCAAATTAGAATACATATGTTGTATATAAATCATCCTATTTTATTTGATAAAAAATATAAAAAAAAAAACGTAAATTTTATATTTAATAAATATATTTTTATTAAAACAAAAAGACAAATATTACATTCTTGTTTTTTAAATTTTTATCATCCAATTTTCGGATTTAATATAAATTGTTTTTCTAAAATACCATTAGATATATTAAATTTAATTAATATAATTAATAATAAATTAAAATAATTTATTATAATAATATTTTAAAACAAATATTATTTTATTTAATTTATTAATATTTAATAAATAAAATTATATAATTTTAATATAAATATTTTTAAAATTTTAAAAATTATTTTTTTGTATTAAATTTTAATAATTATTATAACATAAACCAAACATTTCCAAAAAAATCAATACCTATATAATTAATTAAATATAATATTAAAATTATAAATATAGATAAATAATTAATATTTTTTATTTTTGGTAACATTAAATTTATGATTTTAATTATTTTAATAGATAAATCTGATATAAAAATTTTAAATAATCCCCCTTTTTGTTGAAAACAATTCATTAATATAAACATACTAATTATCCAAAAAATTAGATAATTTGATATTTTTATTAAAGATATTAAAGATAATAAAATAGTAATTGGAATATTTAAATTAATAGAATTATTTTGTATATATGATATTATTATAAATTTAATTAACATTAAAATAAAAATTATAAAAAAAGAAACATTATAAATAGAATAAATTAAAGGAAAAATTTTTTTAATAAAATTAATAGGAATTTGAGTAATTTTAATTATAAAAATTACAAATGGGTGTTTAATCTTTAAAAATGCCCATTCTATCCAAATTCTTAGTAAAAAAATAATAGCACAAAAATCAATAATATTTTTGACTAAAAAATTAAGTGTTAACATTTAATATTTCCAATTTTAAATAAAAACATATTTTAAATTTTAATAATCTATTCTTATATATTCATTAAATTACAATATAAACATTTTATTTATTTCATGTTATTGATTATTTAAATAAAATATATTTGTATTATATTTAATATATATAATAATTATATAAATTAATATATAAATATTTTAAAATTTATTTATAAAATATAAATTATAATTATAAATAATATTAAATTATTGTTTATTATTAAATTTTATAAAAAAAAAAAATAAGGATGTTTTAAATGTTTCAAAAAACTAAAAATATTAAATTGTTACCCCATTCTTTAGAAGCAGAACAATGTATATTAGGAAGTTTAATATTAGATAATAATAATTGGGAAAATATAATAGAACGTATTAATATGAACGATTTTTTTAGTAATCAACATAAAATTATTTTTGAAGAAATGAATTTTATATTAAATAAAGGTGAACCTTTGGATTTAATTACTTTATCAGAATCATTAAAAAAAAAAGATAAATTAAATTTAATAGGTGGTTTTTCATATTTAATTAAATTATCTCAAAATACACCAAATATTTCTAATATTTCAGCTTATTCTGATATTGTACGTGAACGTGCTATTATTAGAGAAATGATCACTGTTGCAAATGAAATAGCAGATGCTGGTTATTATCCTAAAGGTAGAACTTATGAAGAATTAATTGATTTAGCAGAATCAAAGGTATTTAAAATTGCAGAAATTAGATCAAAAAAAGATATAGGTCCACAAAACATTGATAAAGTTTTAGATAATACTATATCGCGTATTGAATTATTTTATAAAAATCCGAATAATGGTATTATTGGAGTAGACACAGGATTTTTAGATTTAAATAAAAAAACTGGAGGTTTACAAAAAACAGATTTAATTATTATTGCCTCTCGTCCATCTATGGGTAAAACTACTTTTGCTATGAATTTATGTGAAAATGCTTCAATAATTCAAAAAAAACCGGTTTTAATTTTTAGTTTAGAAATGTCGGGTGAACAAATAATGATACGTATGTTATCTTCTTTATCACGTGTAGAACAAACTCGTATTCGTACTGGACAATTAAATAATAAAGATTGGAATCGTATATCTAAAGTTATAGGAATTTTATTAGAAAATCGAAATATATATATTGATGATTCATCTTGTTTAACTCCTAATGAAATAAGATCAAGAGCAAGAAGAGTTTTTAGAGAAAATAATGGTATAAGTTTAATAATGATTGATTATTTACAATTAATACGTGTTCCAAATTTATCAAATAATCGTACTTTAGAAATATCTGAAATTTCACGTTCTCTTAAAGCATTAGCAAAAGAACTTAATGTTCCTATATTAGCATTATCTCAATTAAATAGATCACTTGAACAAAGAATGGATAAAAGACCAGTAAATTCAGATTTAAGAGAATCTGGTTCAATTGAACAAGATGCTGATTTAATATTATTTGTTTATAGAGATGAAATATATAATAAAAATAGTAAATTTAAAAATATCGCTCAAATTATTATTGGCAAACAAAGAAATGGGCCGATTGGTAATATTTATTTAAATTTTAATGCAAAATTAGCTAGATTTGATAATTATTTAGGTAAATATAATTAAATAAAATATAATATTTTATATAAATTAATTATATTATTTAAAATTATAATTTAAAATAATAATATTTAAATATAATATAATTTAAAATTAAATAAAATATTTTTAATAATATATATTATTTATTTAAATTTTATAAACATTTAGGTATAATTATGTCTGAAAAACTTATTTTAATTTTAAATTGTGGTAGTTCTTCTTTAAAATTTGCAATTATTAATTCATTTAATGGTAATAAAATTATTAAAGGTATATCTGAATATATTAAAAAAAATATTAGTATTATAAAGTGGGAAAAAAAAAATAAAAAATATAAAAAAAAAATAAATATAATTTATTCTAATTATGAAATACTAAATTTAATTTTTAATAAAATTATAATTAAAAATAAAATAATTATAAATAAATTGCGCGCAATTAGTCATCGTATTGTACATGGGGGTGAATTCTTTTCTAATTCTATTATAATTAATGATAAAATTATAAATTCAATAAAAGAATCTATAATATTTGCACAAATACATAATAAAGAACATTTAATTGGTATTTATAAAAGTTTTAAATTTATACCACATCTTTTCAAAAAAAACGTTGCTGTTTTTGATACAGCATTTCATCAAAGTATACCTAAAAAATCTTTTTTATATGCCTTACCTTATAATTTATATACTAAATATAAAATTAGACGATATGGCGCTCATGGTATAAGTCATAAATTTGTAACTTTAGAGACTGCTAAATTTTTAAATAAAAATATTGAAAATTTAAATATAATTACATGTCATTTAGGTAATGGATGTTCGATTGCAGCTATTAAAAATGGTAAATGTATTGATACATCAATGGGTTTAACTCCTTTAGAAGGTTTAATAATGGGTACTAGATGTGGAGATATTGATCCTTCTATAATATTCTATTTATATAATAATTTAGGTATACAAATTAAAGAAATTCAAAAAATTTTAAATAATGAATCAGGTTTATTAGGTTTAAGTGAATTAAGTAATGATTGTAGATATATAGAAAAAAATTATAATAAAAGTATTCAATTAAAACTTGCTATCGATATTTTTTGTTATAAATTATCGAAATATATTGGTGCATATAGTATATTAATGAATAAATATTTAGATGCAATTGTTTTTACTGGAGGTATTGGAGAAAATTCAATATTAATAAGAAAATTAACCATTAATTATTTAAATATTTTAAATTTTAAAATTGATAATACACTTAATAAAAATATTTATAATGTTAAATTTGGTATTATTACAAAATCTAATAGTCGTATAGCTTTAGTTATTCCAAGTAATGAAGAATTAATAATTGCACAAGATACATATAATTTAATAAATTAACAATTTTAATTTATATTATAAAAATTTTTTTTAAAAAAATTTAATTTAATAATTTTAAAATAAAGGAATTATATGACAAATATAATTATGATTTTACCTATTAATAATATTAATAATATATTAAAATATGTTGTTTTAAATATTATTAATTTTATTAAAAAAAAAAATTTAAATTTTTGTTTTATAAAACCAATATTTAAAATAAATAAAAAAAATATTAATAAAAATAATAATTATAAATTTAATAAGTTTTTAATATTATATAAAAAAATTTTAGATATTAAATTTTCAGAACCTTTATTAATTTTTAAAACAAAAGATGTTTTAATAAAAGAACTTATTTTATATTATTATAAAAATATTAATAAATATGACATTTTTATAATAGAAGGAATATATCCAATTAATAATAATCAAAATTTTATTTTTTTAAATAATGAAATATCAAAATCCTTAAACGCAAAAAATATAGTACCTCTATATTTTAATAAATATATTTCTTTTAAAAATATAAAAAAATATATTAATTTAATATATAATTATTTTAATTATTATATTAATTTAAAAATTGATAGTTTTATTATTAATAAATTTAATAATAAACGAAATAAAAAAAAAACATATCTTATTAAAAAAAATTTTTTTAATCTAAATATAAATTGTATACCATTAATTTTTAATTTATTTTATTTATGTATTATTGATATTGCTTATTATATTAAAGCAAATATTATTAATAAAAGCATGTTATTAAACAGTCGTATCAAAAATATTTTTTTTTATATAAATAATATTAAATATATATTAAAATATTTTTATAAAAATATATTAATAATAATTTCAGTAAATAACATAAATGTAATTTTTAAAATTTGTATATATATTTTAAATGGTATTAATATAAATTCAATTATTTTATCAAATTTTAATAAATCTATTACATATATTAGAAAAAATTTAAATTGTGCTTTTTTTTTAAATTTACCTATTTTTGTAGTTAATAAAACAAATTTTCAAATTTTTAATAAATTAAACAATTTTAATTTTGAAAATTTAAATAATGATTATAATTATACTAAAGAAAATCAAAAAAATAATATAAATTATAAACAATATAATTGGATTAAAAAATTAAAATGTTCTTTTAAAAGTAAAAAATATTCACCTAAAGAATTTATTTTTAAAATAACTGAACTTTCTAAAAATACTAATAATCGTATTATATTACCAGAAGGATATGAACCCCGAATTTTAAAAGCAGCTTCTATTTGTTATGAACAAAATATTGCTAAATGTGTTTTATTAGGTAATCCAGATAAAATTAATAAAATTGCATTATTAAATAATATTAATTTAAATAAAAATATAGAAATTATAAATCCTAAAAACATAAGATATAATTATATTAATAAACTAGTAAAATTAAGAAAACATAAAGGAATAAATGAAATTAAAGCATATAAATCTTTGAAAGATAATGTAATATTAGGAACTATGATGTTAAAAAATAATGATGTAGATGGATTATTATCTGGTTCAATAAATACAACAGCAAATACAATTAGACCTGCTTTTCAAATAATTAAAACATCTATTGGAGTTTCTTTAATTTCTTCTATTTTTTTTATGTTATTACCTGAACAAGTTTTAATATATGGAGATTGCGCAATTAATATTAATCCTAACGCTGAACAACTTGCTGAAATTGCTATTGAATCTTCTAAAACTGCTAAATTATTTGGGTTTAAACCTAAAATAGCAATGCTTTCATATTCTACTGGAAATTCTGGAAAAGGAGAGGATGTTGAAAAAATTAAAAAAGCAATAATTATAGTAAATAAAAAAAAACCAAATTTAATTATTGAAGGTCCATTACAATATGATGCTGCAGTAAATCCAGAAATTTCAAAAATTAAATTACCATTTTCAAAAATTAATGGTGGAGCAAATATATTAATATTCCCTAATTTAAATGCTGGAAATATAACTTATAAAGCTGTTCAACGTTCTACAAATATAATATCTATAGGTCCTATTTTGCAAGGTATTCAAAAACCAGTTAATGATTTATCTAGAGGTGCTACGGTTGAAGATATAATTTATACAATTTCAATAACATCTATTCAAGCATTAAAAAACAAAAAATAAATTAATAATATTATTAAATTAAATAAATTTATTAGAATTTGGAATTTTAATGAAATATAAATTAAAAAAAACATTTAAAAATGCACGTTTAGGAAATTTATATATAAATAATTATATAATAGAAACTCCAACATTTATGCCAGTTGGAACTTATGGTGTTATTAAAACTTTAACGTCTGAAGAAGTTAAAAAAACAGGAATAGATATTTTATTAAGTAATGCATTTCATCTTTGGTTAAATCCTGGTATAAAAGTTATAAAAAACCATGGTGATTTACATAAATATATGAATTGGGATAAAATTATATTAACTGATTCAGGTGGATTTCAAGTATTTAGTTTAAAAAAAATATGTAAAATAAAAAATGAAGGTATTTATTTTAAAAATTTACATAACGATAAAAGGTTTTTTTTAAGTCCAGAAAAATTAATTAATATTCAACATTATTTAAATTCTGATATTGTTATGGTTTTAGATGAATGTGTATCTTATTTAATGCCATGGGAATATATTAAAAATTCTGTATTTATGTCTTTAAGTTGGGCTAAACGTAGTTTAAAACAATTTAAAAAAATAAAAAGTAAAAATAATTTATTTGGAATAATTCAAGGGGGAATTTATAAAGATTTAAGATATTTATCTTTTAAAGGTTTATTAAATATGGGTTTTGATGGTTATGCTATTGGAGGTTTAGCTGTAGGTGAACCAAAATATATAATGTATGATATTTTAAATTATATTTGTACTAAAATTCCTATAAAATCACCTCGTTATCTTATGGGGGTTGGAAAACCTGAGGATATAATAGAAAGTGTAAGGAGAGGTGTTGATATGTTTGATTGTGTTATTCCAACTCGTCATGCTCGAAACGGTTATTTATTTATAAATAGTGGTTTTATTAATATTAGAAATTTAAAATATAAATATAATATTAAACCATTAGATAAACATTGTGATTGTTATACTTGTTTAAATTATACAATTTCTTATTTACATAATATTAATATTTATAATGAAATATTAGGTATAAAATTAAATACTATACATAATATTAGATATTATAACAAATTAATGTTAAATTTAAGAAATTCAATTAAATTTAATAAATTTGAATTATTTATTTATAATTTTTATAAAAATATTGGTAAAGATATTCCAAAATTAAATATTTAATTTATTTATTTAATATAATTAATTTATAATATAAAATCTAATTATATATTATAATTTAATATTTTGTAAAATATAAAATAAAATTATTTAATATAATAATTTTTAAAAAATCTTATAAATATATATTTTTTATTTTTAATTAAATTCATATATTATTTTAAATTTTTTTAATTTACATAATATTTATAATATTTTTTATCATTTATTAAATTAATTAAAATATGTAAATATTTTTAAAAATAATTTTAATATAATTTAATATATGGACATAATAATTATAATTTTAATAATTATTAAAAATTTTTACTAAAATAAATGTATTATTTTATATTTATATAAAAATTTTAATAATTTTTAAATTTTAATATCTTAAGTGTTATTTTATTACTATTATCAAACTATCAATAATTATAAAATTTTTAATTTTAAATTATAAATTTAAATAATTTTAAATCTAAATTTTTTTTAAATCTTAATATGTTTTAATAATTAGTGTTTTTTAAAATTAAATATATTTACTATACTTTATTTTACAAATTATTTTAAAAATTAAATTTATTTAAAACAAATATATAATAAAATAATTACATTTATATAATTATTAAATTAAAATTTTTATTAATGATATTAATATATCTTTTATATAATAAAATAATATTAGTTTTAAATAAATGTTTTTAAATTTTTTCAAATAAATTTTTATTTTTAATGTTTATAAAAGTTTATTTATTATAATATTAACTTTTGTAATAAATTAATTATTTTAATATTTTAATATTTTAATTTTTATTTTGAATAAAATGGTTTAATTTTTTATTTTTGTTTATATAATGTTAATTTTTTTATAAATATCAATTTTAACAATTTTAACAATTTTAACAATTTTAACAATTTTAACAATTTTAATAATTTTAATAATTTTAATATTTTAAATAATATTTTAAATATTTAAAATATTTCAAATATTTTAAAATAAAATAATAATTAATTTGTTTCTATTGTTTTAATTAAATATTTGTATTTTTTTTTTTTTTTTTTTTAAATATAATATTAAAATTATTTAAATAGAATATATTATTAATTTAAGGGTGTAGCTCAGTTGGTAGAGCAACGGTCTCCAAAACCGCGAGTCGAGAGTTCAATTCTTTCCGCCCTTGTTAAAACTAATCAATTTTCAATAATTTTATATTTATTTAAAAATGAATTTATTGATTTTTAAAAAAAAAAAAATTGTAAATTTTTTAATTATAATTAAAAATGTTGTTACAAAATTCAAAAAAAAAACTAAAATAATAATTAAATTAGTTAATAAAAAAAAAATTTTGAAATATAATTTGATTTATAGAGGAATAAATAAATATACAAATATATTATCTTTTAAATTTGATAATATATATAATATTAAAGGATATATAGGAGATTTAATAATTTATAATAAAACAAAAACATTAATTAATGAAAAAAATTTTTTGTTAATAATACATTTAATTATACATGGCGTTTTTCATCTATTAAATTTAAATCATTTTAATATTTACGAAAAAAAACAAATGGAGATATTAGAAATAGAAGTATTAAATCATTTAGGTTTTAAAAATCCATATTATTTAATAAATTAATATTTTAATTAAATTTTAAAAACCAATTTTTTTTAAAATAAATTAAATAATTAATTAATATTTTTAAAATATTATTTATAATATTTTTAATAATATTTAAAAATATAAAAGTTAATGTTAAATTATTAATAATATTTAAAAATATTTTTTTAAATATTAAAACTCTTTCCACATTTACATGTTTTTTTAGCATTGGGGTTATTAAATATAAATTTTTTATTTAGTTTATTTTTAATAAAATCAATTTTAATATTATTAAAATATAATAAATTTTTTTTTTTAATAAAAATTATTAACTCTTTTTTTTTAAAAATAAAATAATTACTATTGTTTATGTTATTGATATAAGTAATATTATATTTTAATCCTGAACATCCTGAATTTTTAATTCCAAATTCTATACCTTTTTTTTTTTTTTTAATTATACAAAAAAAAAAATAATTTATAGCATTATCACTTATATTTATTTTCATTTTTTTTATAATATTTTATTAAAATTATTTATAAATTATTTTTAATATAATAATTTTTAATTGCCTCTTTTATTGCTTTTTCAGCTAAAATAGAACAATGAAATTTAATAGGAGGTAATAATAATTTTTTAGCTATTGTTATATTTTTTATTTTTTTAATTTGATTTATTGTTTTTCCTTTTATCATTTCAGTTAATAAAGAACTTGAGGCAATAGCTGATCCACATCCATATGTTTTAAATTTAGCATCTTCAATTATATTATTATTATCAATTTTAATTTGTAATTTTATAACATCTCCACATGATGGAGATCCTACCATGCTACTTCCAACATTTTTATTTTTTGAATCTAAAGAACCTACATTTCTAGGGTTTTCATAATGATCTAATACCATTTTACTATAAGACATAATTAACCTATATTTTAAATATTTTTCCAAATAATAGAGTTAATATCTATTCCTTGTTTAAAAATATCCCATAAAGGTGAAATGTTACGTAATTTTTTAATAGATTTATTAATTAAATTAATACTATAATCAATTTCAAAAATTTTGGAAAAACGACCAAATGAAAACCTGATAGAACTATGTGCTAATTGATCATTTATACCTAATGATATAAGTACATATGATGGTTCTAAACTTATTGATGTACATGCTGAACCAGAAGAGACAGCTAAGTTTTTTAAAGACATTATAAGAGATTCACCTTCAATATAATTAAAACTAATATTAATTATATTAGGGATACTATTATTAAAATTTCCGTTTAAATATATTTCTTCAATATTTTTAATTCCATTCCAAAATCTACTTTTTAATATATGAAAAAAATAAATATCATTATTTATTTTTTTTAAAGCAATATCACAAGCTTTACCCATACCTACAATTTGATGAACAGCTAAAGTCCCAGAACGAATACCTCTTTCATGACCCCCACCATGAATTTGAGGTTCAATTCTAATTTTTGGTTTATTATTAATATATAATACTCCAATACCCTTAGGTCCATATATTTTATGTGCTGAAAAAGATAATAAATTTATTTTATTTTTTTTAACATTTATTAATATTTTACCAACACTTTGAGTAGCATCAACATGTAAAAAAATTTTTTTTTTAATACAAATATCGCTAATTTTATTAATGTTTTGTATAACACCAATTTCATTATTAACATGCATAATAGATATTAAAATAGTTTCATTGTTTATAATTTCTAATATTTTGTTAATATTTATAATTCCATTAATTTCTGGTTTTATATAATTTATTTTAAATCCTTTTTTTTCTAAATATCTACAACTATCTAAAACAGCTTTATGTTCTGTTTTACATGTGATAATATGTTTTCCTTTTTTAAAATAAAAATCAGCTATTCCTTTAATTGCTAAATTTATTGATTCAGTAGCACCAGAAGTAAAAATAATTTCTTTAGAATCAGCATTAATTAATTTTGCAATTTTTTTCCTATAAATTTTAACGGATTCTTCTGCTCTCCATCCAAAACAATGTGATCTAGATGACGGGTTTCCAAAATTTCCATTTATAGTTAAATATTTTGTCATTTTTTTAACCACACGTTTATCCACAGGAGTTGTAGCTGAATAATCCATATAAATTGGTAATATCATTTAATTTAATATCCAATTTAAATTATTTATTAATAATTTTAATAATATTAAATATTTATTAAAAATTTAATATTTTTAAAAATATAAATATAACAAATTTTATTTATTTAGTTAAAAAAAATTTTTTTTTGAAAAATTTACATATTTATTTTATTTATATTTTAATAATTAATTATTTTTAATTATAAATAAAAAATTAATTTATTAAAATATAAATAAAATAAATATAATAAATAAATTATTATTAATAATTTTAAGATATTTAAATTTAAAAATTATAATACATAAAAATAATAAGTAAAATTTGAATTTTTATTTTTTTAATTTATAAAAAATAATAAAAATTACTTATAAATAATGATATAAAATTAAATAAAATATTTAATTTATTTAAATTGTTAATTTTTTCAAAAAATATTTTTTGAAAATTTATTTTTAAAATTATTAATAATTATTATATTAAAATTGAAAATAAAATAATTAAAAGTTTTAATTTTTTTAAAATAATAAAACAATAAAATTTTTAAGTATTTTGATTTTAATAATTTTATTTTATTAATAATTAAGTATTATAAATTATTTACAAATAAATATTATTATAAAATAAAATTATTAAATTTAATAATAAGTAAATTTAAAATTTGAAAATAATTTATTTTTTAAATACAATAAAATAATTTAAATAAATTATTAATAATTTATTTAGTAAAATTAATAAATTATTTTATAAAAATATTAAAAAATATTTAAGTAAATGTATATTTAAATTAAAAATATTAATGTTTTAAAATAATTTAAAATTTAATTTAAAATTTATTATTATCATATTAATTATAATTTGTAAATTTATTGAATATAATTAAATATTATATTTTCAAATCTTTTATATTTTAGTAAATTTTTTTATTATAAAATATTAAAATATATAAATTTAAAAATATTTAATTATTTAAAAAAATTTTGAATCGAAATATTTATATTATTTTAAAAATAATATGAAATTTAAAAATATAATAATTTTTAATTTTATTTAAAAAAAATTTTTTGTTTTATATTTTTATTAAATAAAATTTTTATTTTTGGAAAATTATATTAATTTATTTATTAATATAAATTATGAATATTTAATATTATGAAAATTATTAATTTTTTTAAAAATAAATTAATATACTTTAACATTATTTTTGATAAATAGTCATTTAAAAAAAATTTAAAATTTTAAAAATGTATATTTTTATTCAAAAAATTTTTATAATATTTTTACAAAAAATGTTCTAAATTTTGGTAAAATTATAAGTTAAATTAAACTAAAAAATAAAATATTAGAATATTTCTTTATTAAATTTAAATATTTAAAAAAATATTAAAAATAAAATTTTTTACAAATATTTTAAATTATATAAAAAATAAAAATCTATTAAAATTTTTAAATTATGTTAGTGTATAATAATAAAAGTAATTTATAACTTTTTTTATATATAAAATAAATTTATGAATATAATTTATTTAAATTAAAAAGATAATAAATGATAAAAAAAAAATTTATAATTTCTAATATTTTATTTATAAATAATATTTAAAAAATATAATTAAAATAGTTTTAAATTATGATTAAGTAATATTATTTATTAATTTTAAGATATATTTTAAAATAAACATTTTGAAATAATTATATTTAAATATTATTAAATATTAAAAATTTATTATTTATTATCAAAAATAGATTTAATTAATTATAAATATATAATATTAATATAATATATTATATTAATTTATTATGTAAAAAAAATAATGTAAAATATTTTAAAAATTTTGTATAATTTTTAAAAATATTTTAATTAAAATTTGTAAATTAATAAATTTTAAAAATTAAATTAAAAAATTTTAAAATTTATTATAGTATATATAAAAAATATTTAATAAATTTAAATATTGATAATTAATGAATTTTAAAAAGGAAAAAATGGCAATAAAAGGAATTAATAAAGTTATTTTAATTGGATATTTAGGTCAAAATCCTAAAATACGTTATATATCTAATGGTAATGCAGTTACTAATTTTAGTATAGCAACTTCTGAAGTATGGAAGGATAAAATTACAAATGAACAAAAAGAAAAAACAGAATGGCATAAAATTGTAATATTTGGAAAATTAGCAGAAATAGCAAATGAATACTTAAAAAAAGGCTCACAAGTTTATATTGAGGGAACATTACAAACTCGAAAATGGATTGATAAAAATGAAAATGAAAGATATATTACTGAAATAATAATTAAATTAGGAGGAGTAATGTTAATGTTAAATAAAAATCAAAATAATCAAATATTAGAAAAACACAAAGATTTAAAAAATAAAAATAATAATAATTTTTCTATAAATGATAAAATAAATTTTAATGAAGAAGATAATATTAATAATAAACAAGAAATAAATTTTGAAGATGATATTCCATTTTAATTATTAAATAATTTAAAAATATTATTAATTTATATATTTAAATATTTTAAGGAAAATATGATTAATCGTAAAGAATTAGCTAATGCAATTAGAATGTTAAGTATAGATGCTATATATAAAGCAAATTCAGGTCATCCTGGAATGCCAATGGGAATGGCAGATATAGCAGAAGTATTATGGCGAGATTTTATCAATCATAATCCTAATAATCCAACATGGTTTAATCGAGATAGGTTTGTTTTATCTAATGGTCATGGTTCAATATTATTATATAGTTTATTACATCTTACAGGTTATAATTTGACAATAGAAGATATTAAAAATTTTAGACAATTAAACTCAAAGACACCTGGACATCCAGAATATAATAATAATTTAAATGGAATTGAAACTACTACTGGACCATTAGGTCAAGGTTTAGCAAATGCGGTTGGTTTTGCTATTGCTGAACGTATATTATCAAAACAATTTAATAAACCAAATTATAATATAATTAATCATAGAACTTATATATTTATGGGTGATGGTTGTCTTATGGAAGGTATTTCACACGAAGTATGTTCTTTAGCTGGTACTTTAAAGTTAAATAAAATAATAGCTTTTTATGATGATAATAATATTTCAATTGATGGAAATGTTAAAGAATGGTTTGATGAAAGTGTTGAAAAACGTTTTAAATCATATAATTGGAATGTTATTAAAAATATAAATGGACATAAAAGCAAAGAAATTAAAAAAGCAATAATAGATGCGCATAAAATATTAAATAAACCTACTTTAATTATTTGTAAAACTATTATAGGTTATGGTTCACCTAATAAATCTGGTAAAAGTGATATACATGGAACACCTTTAGATATTAATGAAATTAATGTTACTAGAATAGCTTTAAATTGGAAATATCCAGAATTTAAAATTCCTAAAAATATTTATTTAAAATGGGATTCAAAAGAAATTGGTAAAAAAAAAGAGGATGAATGGAATTTACTTATTAAAAATTATAGTAAAAAATTTCCAAAATTATATCTTGAATTTAAAAGACGTTTAAATAATAAATTACCTAAATTTTTTAATAAAAAAATTAATAAGTTTATTATAAAAAAACAAATTTTTTCCGAAGATATTGCAACTAGGAAATCATCTCAAAATACTTTAGAATTTTTAGGGAAAATTTTACCAGAATTAATAGGAGGTTCAGCAGATTTAACTCCTAGTAATTTAAGTAATTGGTCAGGTTCTAAATCTTTTAATAATAATAATTTTGGTAATTATATTCATTATGGTGTACGTGAATTTGGTATGAGTGCTATTACTAATGGAATAGCATTACATGGTGCTTTATTACCTTATTCTGCAACATTTTTAATTTTTTTTGAATATGCTCATAATGCTATTAGAATGGCTTCTTTAATGAAATTACGTTTAATATTTGTATACACACATGATTCAATTGGTTTAGGCGAAGATGGACCTACCCACCAACCTATCGAAACATTATCTAATTTACGTATGATACCTAATATGAATACTTGGCGACCATGTGATCAAGTTGAAACTATAATTGCTTGGAAACATGCTATTAAAAGATTAAATGGACCAACAACCTTAGTTTTTACAAGACAAAATGTTATACAACAATCTAGAAATATAAAACAAATTAATAATATATATAAAGGAGGTTATATTTTAAAAGATAATAATAATTTTCCTGATATTATTTTTATTTCAACAGGTTCAGAAATAAATATAACAATTATAGCTTTTAAAAAATTAAAAAAAATAGGAATATATACACGAGTAATATCTATGCCTTCAACAAATGTTTTTGATATACAAAAAAAAGAATATCGTGAAAAAATATTACCAAATATAATTAAAACTCGTATTGCAATAGAGGCAAGTATATCAGATTATTGGTATAAATATGTTGGGTTAAATGGTATAATTATTGGTATGAAAACTTTTGGTGAATCAGGACCAGCTGAAAAATTATTTAAAAAATTTGGGTTTACAATAAATAATATATTAAAAAAAACAAAACAAATATTAATTAAAAATTATTCAAATAATAAAATTTAACATTTTAAATTATATAATAAAATATAAATTTTATTATTAATTATTTATATATTTTTTAAATATCTGTTTTATTTAATTATATAAAATAAAAATTTTTATTTTAAATAACATTAAATTAATTGTTAATATTTTAAATATATTAATTTATTTTTAAAAATTATATTAAATTTTAAATAATAAATATTTTAAAAGAATATATTTATTTTTTAAAAATTAAATTTATAGGGTTTTAAATTTATGAAAAAAAATAATAAATTTTTTAATAAAAATGTAATATTAGGTAATGATGTGCAAAAAATATTTAAATTAGCTAAAAAAAAAAAATTTGCAATACCAGCAATAAATTGCGTAGGAATAGATTATATTAACTCAATTTTAGAAGTGTCTGGTAAAACTCAATTACCTATAATAATTCAATTTTCATATATGGGAGCAGCTTTTATTGCTGGTAAAGGAATATTAAAAACAAAAACTTTAACTGAATCTGCAATTTTAGGTGCTGTAATAGGTGCTAAATATGTACATAAAATGGCTAAATATTATGGTGCTATTGTAATGTTACATACTGATCATTGTTATAAAGAAATTTTACCATGGCTTGACGGGCTTTTATATGAAAATGAAAAATTCTTTAATATTAATAATAAACCATTATTTTCTTCACATATGATTGATTTATCTAAAGAAACTATTGAAAATAATATTAAAATATGTAGTAAATATTTAAAACGTATGAATAAAATAAATTTAACATTAGAAATTGAATTAGGATGTACTGGTGGTGAAGAAGATGGTATAAATAATAATAATATAAAGAGTACAAATTTTTATACTAAACCAAAAATTGTTTCTTATGTTTATGAAAATCTTATAAAAATTAGTTCAAATTTTACAATTGCTGCTGCTTTTGGAAATGTACATGGAGTATATAAAAAAGGGAATGTAAAATTAATACCAACTATTTTACGTGATTCACAAAAATATGTATCAAAAAAATTTAATTTACCTAAAAATATTTTAAATTTTGTATTTCATGGTGGTTCAGGATCTCAAGTTGATGAAATTAATGAAGCTATTAAATATGGTGTAATTAAAATAAATATTGATACAGATATTCAATGGGCAAATTGGTATGGAATTTTAAATTATTATAAAATAAATAAAGATTTTTTACAAACACAATTAGGAAATTCATATGATATAAATAAACCAAATAAAAAATATTATGATCCTAGAAAAATTATAAGAGCTGGACAAAAAAATATAATTTTATATTTAGAAAATTTTTTTAAAAAACATATATATAAATAAATATTCTAAAAAATAATTATTTTTTTAAAAAACAAATTCTAGTAATTATATAAATTATTTCATATTTAAGTGATTCTAACATATTACAAAAAATATAAAAAGAAAAGCATTTATATTCTTGAATTGGATTTTTATTTGCATAAATAGAAAAATATATACTTTTTTTTAAATTTTCAATTGATTGTAAATATTCTTTCCATAACATATCAAATGTATTTAATATAATATATTTTTCAATATGTCTCATAATTTTATTACCTATTTTTTTTTCTTTTTTAAAATAATTAATTTTTAAAATTAATAAAACATATTTTAATAATATTATTTTATTTGTTTTATTATTAAAAAATTTTAAAATATTTAAATTTAAACAAAATTCTTTTTTAAAAAAAATTTCTAAATTGATATAATTTTTTTTTTTTATTAAATATTTCTTATTTATATATTGAATAATTATATAATTAATTACATATTTTCTAATATTACAAATTATTTTTTTTATTTTATTACTATTTAATATTTTATTTCTTTTATTATAAAAAATATTTCTTTGTTTATTATTAATATTATCGTAATTTAATAATTGTTTACGTATTTCGAAATTTTTATTTTCTATTTTTTTTTGTGTTCGTTTAATTAATTTTGTAATTAAATTATTTTCAATTACTTGATCTTTTTTAATTCCTAATTTAAATATTATATTAGAAATATTATATTTTTCAAAAAAATTAATTATTTTGTCTTCAAGTGATAAATAAAATCTTGTCGATCCTGGATCACCTTGTCTACCTGATCTTCCTTTAAGTTGATTATCAATACGTCTAGATTCATATCTCTCAGAACCTATAATATGTAATCCTCCAATTTTAGATACAATATCATGTTTTTTTTTCCATTTTTTTTGTTCTTGTTTAATTTTTAATATATTATTAATATTTAAATTATTATTTTTGTTTATAAAATTACCCCCTAAAATAATATCTGTTCCCCTCCCTGCCATATTAGTTGCTATAGTAATTGCTCCTATTTCACCTGCTTTAGAAATAATATTAGATTCAATTGAATGAAATTTAGCATTTAAAACTTGATGTTTAATATTAATTTTATTTAATTTTTTTGATAAATATTCTGATTTTTCAATAGATATTGTACCAATTAATAAAGGTTGTTTTCTTAATTTATATTTTTTAATTTCTTTAATAATAGCTTTAAATTTAGCTTTTTCAGTAATATAAACTTTATCTAACATATCTATTCTAATATTTTTGCGATTAGGTGGTATTTTAATAGTTTCTAAATTATATATTTTTTTAAATTCATTATATTCAGAGTAAGCTGTACCTGTCATACCCGATATTTTTTTATATAAAAGAAAATATCTTTGATATGTAATAGATGTTAAAGTTTTATTTTCATTATTTATATGAATATTTTCTTTGGCTTCTATAGATTGATGTAAACCATTTGACCATTTTCTGTTATTTATAATTCTACCAGTATATTCATCAATAATTTTTATTTTTTTTTTTTTAACTATATAATCAACATTATGTTTTAATAAAAAATGAGCTTTTAATGCATTATTAATATGATATATTAAATGAATATTTTTATTAGAATAAAGTAATTCATTTTTTTTAATTAATTTTTTTTTAATAAATATATATTCAATTAATTTTAATCCATTTTCGGATAAGTATATTTGTTTATTTTTATTATCAATTATTAAATTTTTATTTTTATAAATATCTTCATTTTTTTGATTTTTTATTAATATTGGTATAATTTTATTAATTTTTATATATATATCTGAAATATTTTTATCATTAGTAGATATTATTAATGGTGTTCTAGATTCATCTATTAATATTGAATCTACTTCATCTATTAAAGCGAAATTTAAACATCTTTGAACTTTTTCTTTTTTTTTAAATGTTATATTATCTCTTAAATAATCAAACCCAAATTCATTGTTTGTACCGTAAGTAATATCAGCTGAATATGCTGCTTGTTTATCTTTTATAGACATTTCTGGTAAATTTATACCAACTTTTAAATTTAAAAATTCAAATAAACATTTATTATTTTCAGCATCTCTTTTAGTTAAATAATTATTAACAGTAATTACATGAACTCCTTTACCTTCTAATGCATTTAAGTAAATAGGTAATGTTGATGTTAAAGTTTTCCCTTCTCCAGTTTTCATTTCAGCTATACATCTGTTATTAAGTATAATTCCTGCTGCTAATTGAATATTAAAATGTCTAATATTTAATATTCTTCTACTTGTTTCACGTATTACTGAGAATGCTTCAGGTAATATATTAAATAAAGTTTCACCATTTTTTAATCTATATTTAAATTTTTCTGTATATTTTTTTATTTTTTTATTTGATAAATTTTTAATATATGGTTCTAAATCATTTATTTTTTTAATAATTTTAAAAATTTTACTAAAATTATAATTTTTATTTATTATTTTTTTTTTAATTAAATTATATATCATTTTATTATTATAATATTAATATTTTAAAATTATTTAATAAATTATTATATTTTTTCAGCTACTCTTAAAATAGCACTTCTAGAACGATAATTATTTTTAATTTCAAATAAAGTAGGTTTAATTTTTCCTATTTTTTTAAGTTTTTTTTTTTTTTTATAATTAATATCATATGATTTTATAAAATTTTTAACAATTTTATCTTCTAAAGAATGATAACTAATAACAGATAATCTACCTTTTTTTGAAAGTAAATTTAAAGCATTTTGTAAACCATATTTTATTTCTTTTATTTCATTATTAATATAAATTCTTATTGCTTGAAAACAACGTGTAGCTGGATGTATCTTATTTTTATTAGAATTATTGTAATTTAATTTTATTAAATTAGATAATTCTTTTGTTCTAGTAATTGGTTTAATTTTATTATACTCATAAATAGCTCTAGCTATACGTTTAGATAAACGTTCTTCACCAAATTTTTTAAATACTAAATCTAATTCTTTAATATTAGTATTTTGAATTCATTGAATTGCATTTTTTCCTATTTTTTGATTCATACGCATATCTAAAGGTCCATCATTAATAAATGAAAATCCTCTTTTAGGATTATCTATTTGAATAGAAGATAAACCTAAATCAAATAAAATTCCATCAATTTTACCTATTAAATTAATTTTATATAAATTTGAAAAATTTATATTTAAAATTTTAAAACGACTATCTTTTATTTTATTAGCAATATTTAAAACTTCTGGATCTTTATCTATTGAA
Source organism: Enterobacteriaceae bacterium (assembly GCA_052400135.1). GTDB lineage: Bacteria > Pseudomonadota > Gammaproteobacteria > Enterobacterales > Enterobacteriaceae_A. The sequence continues at coordinate 141,546 of CP181165.1, read as the reverse complement.
AATAATTTACCATTTTTTCCTAATTTAGATAAAATTACTTTACTATGTCCACCATCTCCGAATGTTGAATCAATATAAATTCCATTTTTTTTAATTTTCAAACTTTCTATTGATTCATTCAATAATACTGGAATATGTTTATATTTTTTCAAAGTGTTTATATAAAAAATTATTAAAAATTAATAAATTTAAATTATATTTAAATTTTATTAAATTGTAAAATATTATATAATATTTATTTATAAATAATTAAATTATATAAAATTTAAATAAAATGGAAAAAATAAAAACATTTCAAAATTTAATATCTATTTTAAAACAATATTGGTGTAAAAAAGGTTGTGTTATAATTCAACCATTAGAATTAGAAGTTGGTGCGGCAACAACACATCCTATGACTTTTTTTAATTCTTTGGGTTCTAAACATATGGCTGCTGTTTATGTTCAACCTTCAAGAAGACCTACAGATAGTTGTTACAGTAAAAATTCTTATAGTTTACAAAGATACTATCAATTACAAGTTATTATTAAACCACCACCAAATAATATACAAAAATTATATTTAAATTCGTTAAATATTTTAGGTTTAAATACAAAAATTTATGATATACGTTTTATTGAAGATAATTGGTCAAATCCTACTTTAGGTGCTTCAGGTTTAGGTTGGGAAATATGGTTAAATGGTTTAGAAATAACTCAAATAACATATTTTCAACAGATGGGAGGAATAGAATGTAATCCTGTTACTATTGAAATAACTTACGGTTTAGAGAGAATAGCAATGTATATTCAAAATAAAAATAATATATATGATATTATTTGAAGTGAAAATAAATTTGAAACAATAACATATGGTAATATGTTTTATAATAATGAAATTGAACATTCTAAATATAATTTTAAATATGCTAATATTAATTTTATTCTTAATTGTTTTAAAGAATATAAATTAGAAGCAATAAAATTACTTTCTTTAAAAACTCCTTTACCTATTCCAGCATATGAATATATTTTAAAAACAATTCATATGTTTAATATTTTAGATTCAAGAAAAGCAATATCATTTACAGAAAGACAAAGATATATTTTAGATATTAGAAATTTAAGTAAAAGAGTAGCTAAAATATATAGTAATTTTTATTTAAAATAATTAATAATATTTTAAAAGATTAAAATGATTAAAAAAAATTTTTTATTAGAAATTAAAGTAGAAGATTTACCACATAAATCTCTTTTTATAATTGCTAAATCATTTTTTAATAATTTTGTTATTGAATTAAATAAATATAAAATTAATTATTATAAAATTTCTTGGTTTGCGACATCTAGACGTTTAGCAATTAAAATATATAATTTATATCAATTTAAAAATAAAAAAAAAAATTTAGAATTTAAATTATTTAAAAAAAAAATATTTAAAATAATAAATAATTCATTAAATAAATTAAATAATTTTAAAAAAATGATTTGGAATAATAAAAAATTTTTATTTATAAGACCAATTAGAAATATTATTATTTTGTTAAATAATAAATTAATACCATTATATATTTTTGGAATAAATTCTAATAGAAATTTATATGGTCATCATTTTATGGATAAAAAAAAAATAATAATTAAAAACGCAAATGATTATCCAAATATTTTATTTTTAAAATGTAAAGTTATAGCAAATTATGAAATGCGAAAATCTTTAATTATTAAAAAATCTATTTTTAAAATTAATAAACAAGGTTATATTATTGATTTTGATTTAAAATTATTAAATGAATTAACATCATTGGTTGAATGGCCTGTAATATTAATAGGAAATTTTAAAAAAAAATATTTAAATTATCCTTTAGAATTATTAATTTATATTATTAAATATTGTCAAAAAATATTACCAATTTATAATTATAAAAAACAAATAATAAATAAATTTATTTTAATTTTAAATATTAAATCAATAAATTCTAAAATTATTATTAATGATAATATAAAATTATTAAATTATCGTTTTAAAAATATTAATATTTGTTTTAAAAAAGATTGCAATAAAACTTTAGAAAATAATTTTAAAAAATTAAAAAATATAATTTTTAAAAAAAAATTAGGTACATTATATGAAAAAATTTTTAGAATTCAAATTATATCTATTTTATTATCAAATATAAATAAAATAAATATTAATTATATTATTAGATTAAGTTTACTTTTTAAATGTGATTTAATAAAAAATATAGTATGTGAATTTCCTAAATTACATGGAATTATGGGAATGTATTATTCAAATTATTATAAAGAATCTGAAATTATTTCTATTTCTTTAAATAAAAAAATCAAAAAAAAAAATATATTATCATCATTATTATTAATTTCTGATAAAATAGATTTTTTAGTTGGTATTTTTGGGTTAGGTGATTTACCTAAAAGTAAAAAAGATCCTTTTGAAATACGCCGTAATGTAATATTTATATTAAATATAATAATTAAAAAAAAAATAAAATTAAATTTAAAAAATATTATTAAAAAATCTATATTATTATATGGAAATAAAATTAAAAATAATAATGTAATAAATGATATAATTAATTTTATATATAAAAGATTTTGTTTTTTATATATTAAAAAAGGTTATTCTAAAGAAATTATAAAATTTGTAAATAAATTTAAATTTATAAATATTTTAAATTTTTATGAAAATTTAAAAATAATTAAATATTTTTTAGATTTTAAAGAATTTTATAATTTAATTAATTTAAATAAAAGAATTATAAATATATTAAATAAATCAAATAATATTTTTTACAAAAAAATAAAAATTTTTTTATTAAAAGAAAAATATGAAATTAAATTAGCAAAAAAAATAATGTATTTTAAAAATAAAATTGATAAATTAATTTTAAATAAGAAATATAAAAAAATTTATATAGAATTTATAAATATAAATAAAATTATTGATTTTTTTTTTAATAATATTATGATTATGGTTAAAAACAAAAAATTACGTATTAATCGTTTAACTTTATTAAATGAAATTAAAAAAATTTTTTTAAAAATTTTAATTATTTAATATTAAAAATTTAAAGAGATATAAAATGACAACTATTTTAAGTGTACGTAGAAATGGAAATACAGTAATGGGTGGTGATGGTCAGGCTACTTTAGGTAATACAATAATTAAATCAAATTCTAAAAAAGTAAAATATATGTATAATAATAAAATAATTGCTGGTTTTGCTGGAAGTACTGCTGATTCATTTATGTTATTTGAAATTTTTGAAAAAAAATTAGAAATTAATGATGGTAAATTAATAAAAGCTGCAGTTGAACTTGCTAAAGATTGGAGAAATAATAAAATTTTAAGAAGATTAGAAGCTTTTTTAGCTGTAGTAGATAAAAAAAATTCATTAATTATAACTGGATGTGGAGATGTTATTAAACCAGAATATGATATAATTGCTATAGGTTCTGGGGGTTCATATGCATTAGCAGCAGCACGTGTATTACTTGAAAATACAAAATTAAATGCTAAAATAATTGTTAAAAAATCTTTAATTATTGCTAGTGATATTTGTATATATACAAATAATAAATTAATAATTAAAGAATTAAATTAAAAGGAATTAAATTATGTTAAAAATGACACCTAATGAAATTGTTAAAAAATTAAATTTATATATAATTGGACAAGATAAAGCTAAAAAAGCGGTTGCAATTGCTTTACGTAACCGTTGGCGTAGAATAAAACTAAGCAAATTTTTATTTGAAGAAGTAAAACCTAAAAATATACTTATGATTGGCCCTACTGGGGTTGGGAAAACAGAAATTGCAAGAAGATTAGCTAAAATATCAAATTCACCTTTTATTAAAGTTGAAGCTACTAAATTTACTGAAGTTGGTTATGTTGGTAAAGAAGTTGATTCAATTATTCATGATCTTGCAGATTCTACTTTTAAAAGTATTATAAAAAAAAATAAAATTAAAAATCAAAAATATATTAAAAAAATAGCAGAAAAACGTATTTTAAATATTTTAATTAAAGATATTATTATTAAAAAAAAATTGAAAAATATAAATTTAATTTATAAAATTTTACTTAAAAAATTACATAATGGTAATTTAGATAATAAAAAAATTAAAATTAATTTTAAATTTAAACAAATTGAATTTGAAATTATAAATTATACAAAAATTAAAGAAATTACAAATCAAATTACATCAATGTTTAATAATAAAAAAAATATTAAAAATAAAATAATTAAAATTAAAAAGGCTTTAAAAATAATAAAAAATGAAGAATCATTAAAGTTATTTAAAAAAAATTATAAAAAAGATATTATTAAAGAAATTGAGCAAAATGGGGTTGTTTTTATTGATGAAATAGATAAAATTTGTAAAGATAAAAATTATAATAACAATTTTGATATTTCAAAAGAAGGAGTACAAAGAGATTTATTACCTTTAATTGAAGGATGCACTATTATAACAAAATATGGTAAAATTAAAACAGATCATATTTTATTTATTGCATCAGGGGCATTTCAATCATCTAAACCATCAGATTTAATGCCTGAATTACAAGGTCGTTTTCCTATTCAAATTAAATTAAATTCATTAAGTGTAAAAGATTTAGTTAAAATTTTAATAGAACCTAAATTTTCTTTAATTGAACAATATAAAAAACTTATATTAACAGAAGGTTTAATAATAGAATTTACAAAATTAGGAATTTATAATATAGCTAAATTTGCTTTTATATTTAATAAAAAAATTGAAAATATAGGTGCTAGAAGATTACATACTATATTAGAAATTTTATTAGAAGATATTTTATATAATGCTGATAAAATGAATGGGGTTAAAATAATTATAAATAGTAAATATGTTAAAAAAAAATTAGATAAAATTAATTTTAAAGAAGATTTAGATAAATTTATTTTATAATAATTTATTTATTTAACAGCATGTGAGGTATTAATACCTCACATGCTGTTAAATATAATTATTTATTAATATTTTTAAATCTTTTATTAAATATATTTATTCTACCCCCAATTTTTGAATTACGTTGAGTACCAGTATAAAAAGGATGGCAATTATTACAGATATCTAAATTTGTATTTTTACAAATTGTCGAAAAAACTTTAATTATATTTCCACAAGAACAAATAAAATTTACCTTTTTATATTTTGGATGAATTTTTTTTTTCATTTTTTTATAAAATTAATTAATTTTAAAATTATTAAATATCAAAACTAATAAAATTATTACTTGACTATTTTAATATATAAAATATATTTACTTATTTATTTGTAGTCTCTTTCGTCTAGTGGTTAGGACACCGCCTTTTCACGGCGGCAACAGGGGTTCAAATCCCCTATGAGACATAATTATTTAAATAAATATTTTTAAAATAATTAAATTTATTATTAAATAATTCTTAAATTAAAATTAATATAAATTTTAAAAAATATAATTTGTGAAATAATTATTTTTTTCTATTAACTAATTCTATATATGCCATAGGTGCATTATCTCCTTTTCTAAAACCACACTTTAATATACGAGTATATCCCCCAGGTCTATTAAAATAAATAGGAGCAATTTTTTCGAATAATTTAGTAACAATTTTATTATTTCTAATTCTAGAAAAAATTAAACGTCTATTTTTTATTAAATCAATTTTAGCAATTGTAATAATAGGTTCAACAAAACGTTTTAATTCTTTTGCTTTTATTAAAGTTGTTTTAATAATTTCATAATTAATTAATGAACAAATTATATTACGAAACATTAATTTTCTATGACTATTATTTCTATTTAATAATTTTCCACTTTTTCTATGTCTCATTTTTAACCTTTTTAAAATTATAATTTTTTTTATTTTTTTTTATTCTTTTTTTTTTTTCTTTTTTATCTTTTTCTATTTTTTTTTTTCTTATACCATATTTTTTTGAAGGGGGCCAATTTTCTATTCTCATACTTAAAAATAAACCATGTGAATTTAATATTTCTTTAATTTCTGAAAGAGATTTTTTACCTAAATTTGGTGTTTTTAAAAGTTCTACTTCAGTACATTGAACTAAATCACCAATATAATGTATAGCTTCGGATTTTAAACAATTTGCTGAACGAACAGTTAGTTCTAATTCTTCAACATTACGTAATAATATAGGATTAATTTTGGGTTTCTCTAATTTAATTTCTGGTTTTATAATAATATTTGTATCCATAAAAACTGAAAATTGTTCAGCTAAAATAGTAGATGAAGTTCTAAAAGCTACCTCTGGGTTTATTGCACCATTTGTTTCTATTATTATAGTTAAACTATCAACATAATCTTTATCTTTAAATATTATAGGTTTAACATAATATGAAACATATTTTACTGGATTAAAATAAGCATCTAATATAATTAATCCTATTTTTTTTTGTTTTTTTTTCCTTAAAATTGCGGGAAAATATCCCCTTCCCCTTTCTATTTTAATATTCATTTTAATTTTTGATTTTGTTGAAGTTAATTGACATATAATATTATCAGGGTTTAAAACTTTTATATTTTTATTATTTTTCATAATATCTTTACCTGTTAAATTATAAATGCCCGTTTGTTTTATTTTAACATAAGCTGTATTACTATACTCTATATTTATAGCTAAAGATTTCAAATTTAATAATATTTCTAATACGCTTTCTTTTACCCCTGTTATTACACTATATTCATGTAATATTCCATCAATCTCTATTTCTGTAACAGCACATCCTGGCATTGATGAAAGTAAAACACGTCTAACTGCATTACCAAAGGTATGCCCGAAGCCTTTTTCGAGAGGTTCTAAAATTATTTTATAATTAACATTCGATAATTTATCTATTTTCTTAATTTTTGGTTTTAAGAAATTTATATAAAAATTTGACATTTTCACCCCCTTTTTTAAATAAAATTTTTATAATATATTTTATTTTAAATTATTAATTATCAATTAATAATTAATAATTAATAATTAAATATATATTTTGAAAAATTATTATTTAAAAAAATTAATTAAAAAAAATTTAAATAATATTTTTTATTTTATTTTATTTATAAATTTAAATTAAATATAAATATTATTTTGAATATAATTCTATTATTAATTGTTCATTAATATTAAAATATATATCTGAACGATTAGGTAATCTTAATAAAGAACCTTGTAAAATATCATGATCAACATCAATCCATTTAGGTTTTTCTCTTTTTTTAAACATATTTAAAGCTAATTTAATACGTCCTTGTTTTTTTGATTTATAATTAATTTTAATTATATCATTTAATGATATTTGATATGAAGGAATATTTACTATTTTATCATTTACTAAAATTAATTTATGACTAATAAGTTGTTTTGCTTCAGAACGTGTAGAACTAAAACCCATTTTATAAACAATATTATCTAATCTTAATTCTATTAATTGTAATAAATTAATACTAGTACTACCTTTTAAACTATTTGCTTTTTTATAATAATTTCTAAATTGTTTTTCTAATATACCATAAATACGACGAACTTTTTGTTTTTCACGTAATTGTAAAGCATAATCAGATAAACGAATTTTATTAAAATTAATTTGTCCAGGTAATTTTTTCATATTACATTTTAAATTAATATCACGAATACCAGATTTAAGATATAAATCAACATTTTCACGACGACTTAATTTAAGTTTTGGTCCTAAAAATTTAGCCATATTATACCTATAATTATATTTTAAAATTTAAACACGTCTTTTTTTTGGTGCTCTGCAACCATTATGTGGAATTGAAGTTACATCTATAATACTAGTTATATTAAAACCTAAAGTATTAAAAGCTCTAATAGCAGATTCTCTTCCTGAACCAGGTCCTTTTACTTTAATTATTAAATTTTTAATACCATATTTTTTAGCTAAAACAGCAGTTTTTTCAGCAGCAATTTGAGCTGCAAAAGATGTTGATTTTTTTGAACCTTTAAAACCTGAAGAACCAGAACTTGTAGATATTAAAACATTACCTTTAATATCTGAAATTGTAATAATTGTATTATTAAAAGAAGCAAAAATATGAATTATACCATCTATAATTTTTTTTTTTTCGATATTTTTATTATTTTTTATATCAATATTTTTTTTTTTTTTAATATCAATATTTTTATTAATTTTTTTATTAATATTTTTATTAATCATTATAACCCTAATTATTTTTTAAATAATTTACGTGGACCTTTAGCAGTTCTAGCATTTGTTTTAGTTCTTTGTCCTCGTACAGGTAATTTTTTTTTATGTCTTAAACCTCTATAACAGTTAATATCAATTAATCTTTTAATATTTAATTTAATTTCTCTACGTAAATCACCTTCAACTATAAAATTAGATATATTATCACGAATAATATCAATTTGATTTATTTTTAATTGTTTAAGTTTAATATTTGTTTTAACATTAGATTTTAAACATATCATTTTTGCTCTAGATTTTCCAATACCATAAATTTTAGTTAATGCAATTAATATATTTTTATTTTCTGGAATATTAACTCCTGATATACGAATCAAATTACTTCCTTAAATATTTAATAAATTTAATTAATAATTTATAAAATTTATCCCTGTCTTTGTTTATGTTTTAATGAAAAACTACATACTATTCGAACTATTCTATTTCTTTTTATAATTTTACAATTTTTACAAATTTTTTTAACAGATGCTTTAACTTTCATTATATTCTCATTTTATAAATTATTAAATAAAATAATTAAAATTTATTTTTTTTAAATATAGAATTATATTGTTTTTTCATTAATAATGTTTGTATTTTAGATATAAAATCTATAATAACTAAAGTAACAATTAATATTGAAGTTCCACATAAATTAAATGGAATTTTAATTATTTTATTAAATATTTCTGGTATTAAACAAATAAATAATATATATAATAAACCTAAATTATTTAAACGCAAAATTATATTACTAATATATTTTGCAGTTTTTTCACCTGGTCTTATACCATATATAAATGCTCCAGATTTTTTTAAATTATCAGCAGTTTTTTTAGAATTAAAAAATAGGTGAGTATTAAAAAAATTAAAAAATATAACAAAATTAATATATAAAATTATGTAAAAAATTTTACCTGGTTGTAAATAAAAATTAATTTTTTTAATTATCAAAAAATTATTATAGTTTTTTAATAAAAAAGATAATATATTTGTAATAAATAAAACAATACTTGAAGAAAAAATTATAGGTGTTACACCTGGTATATTTATTTTAAGAGGTAAATAAAAATTTTGATTTGTATAAAATCTACATTTATTTTTATTTTGTTGATAATTTATATAAATTCTTTTCTGTGAACATTCAATAAAAACAATTAAAAAAATAATTGAGAATAATAAAAATAAAAATAAAATAATTTTTAAAAAAATAAAATTATTAAATTGTGTATTTAATAAAATATTATTTATAGAATTTGGAAAATCAATTAATATTCCAAAACAAATAATTATTGAAATACCATTACTAATATCCTTTTCTGTAATTTTTTCACCTAACCACATTAATATCATTGATCCAGTTACTAAACTTAATACAAAAACTAAATATAAAAACATATTTTTATTTAAAATTAAATTATTTAATCCATATATTTTATTTAAATTTATAGAAATAATAAATGATTGAATTATTGAAAATAAAAAAGTTACATATCTAATAATTTGATTAATTTTATTTTCATTATTAATTATTTTTTTATTAAATTTTATTATCTTAGGATTGATATAAGTAATAATTTGAATAATTATTGAAGCAGATATATATGGAATTAGTCCTAAAGAAAATATAGAAATATGCCCAAGTCCACCTCCAGAAAATATATTTAACATATTAATTATATTATCATTTTTTTTTTTAAAAAAAGTATCATTTATAATATCAATATTAATACCTAAAATAGGAATAAATGAACCAATTCTAAAAATAAATAAAACACAAATAAGAAATAAAATTTTATATTTTAAATAATAAAAACTATTTTTATAATTTTTAGTTTTTTTTCCCATATTTTAAATCCTTAATTTTATTGTTAATTTTTTTAATTAAAAATTCAACACCATTAGTTATTAATAAATCTAAGATTTTAAAATTTTTATTAATTGAACCAGTTAAAATAATTTTAACAAATTTAGATTTATTATTTATTAATTTATATTTTTTTAAAATATATAAGTTTACATAATTTTCTTTAATTTTATTTAATTCATATAAACGTATTTCTTTTGTTCTTTTTTTAGATTTAAATCCAAATTTGGGTAAACGTTTATATAATGGCATTTGACCACCCTCAAAACCCCGTTTAACATTATTTCCAGACCTACTTTTTTGTCCTTTATGACCTCTCCCCCCAGTTTTACCTAAACCTGATCCAATCCCTCTACCTAAACGTTTTTTACAATGTTTATATTTATTAAAAGAATTCAAATTATTTAAATACATAATTTTAATCCTTAATATTAATCATATAATAAATAAGTTTAACCATTCCATATATAGATTTAGTTTTTTTAATTTTAATAATTTTATTAATTTTTCCTAACCCTAAACCAATTAATGTAGCTTTATGTTTAGGTTTTATTCCTATAGAACTACGAATTTGTTTAATTTTTATTATTTTACACATAATAATTATCCTAAAATTCTAAAATTGAACGGTCTCTTTTTTTTGAAATTTCTTTTGATGTTTTAATACCTGATAAAGCTTTAATAGTAGCTTTAACTACATTAATAGAATTAGTTGAGCCATATACTTTAGCTAAAACATTTTGTATACCAGCAACTTTCAATACATGTCGCATAGCCCCACCAGCAATAATTCCAGTACCCTCTGAAGCAGGTTTCATAAATACAATTGAACCTGTATGTTTACTTTTAATAGAATGATGTAAAGTTTTATTTTTAATAGAAATATTAATTATATTATATCTAGCTTTTTCTATTGATTTTTTAATTGCTAATGGTACTTCTTTAGATTTACCATAACCAAAACCTATTTTTCCTTTTCCATCTCCAATAACAGTTAAAGCAGTAAAACTAAAAACTCTACCACCCTTTACAGTTTTTGAAACTCTATTAATATTAATTAATTTTTCTTGAAATTCAATAGATTTTTTTTTAATATTCAATATTAAATTCCTTAAAATATTAAACCAGTTTCACGAGCAGATACAGCTAATGCTTTAATTCTACCATGATATTTATAACCAGATCTATCAAATGTAATTTTTTTAATTCCTATATTAATACAACATTTACCAATAATATTTCCAACTATAGAGGCAGCATATTTATTACCTGAATAATTCAAAATTTCTTTAATTTTTTTATCTAAAGTAGAAACAGATAATAATGTGTTATTATTAAAAATTATTTGAGCATATATATGGTTTAAAGTTCGAAATATAACTAATCTTAAAATTTCTAATTTTTTAATTTTAATTCGCAAATATTTTGCTCTTTTTAAACGTTGTTTTTTTTTAAACATTAAAACACCTATTTTTTTTTAGTTTCTTTTAATTTAATTTTTTCATTATCATAACGTATTCCTTTACCTTTATAAGGATCAGGAGTATGAAACAATCTTATTTCAGCTGCAACTTGACCAATTAATTGTTTATCAGCACTATTTAATAAAATTTCATTTTTATTAGAACAAATTACATAAATACCATCAGGTAATGTATAATTTATTAAATGCGAAAACCCCAATGATAAATTTAAAATATTTTTTTTAATACTTACTTTATATCCAACACCAAATAATTTTAATTTTTTTTTAAAACCTATAGTTACTCCAATTATCATCGAATTAATTATAGATCTTGAAGTACCTGCTTGAGCTCAAGAATATTTATTATTTTTATAAGATGAAAAAAAAAGATAATTGTTTTTTTTAATAATAGTTACATTTTTATTAATAATATATTTTAATGATCCATTTTTCCCATTTATATTAATAATTTGATTTAATATATTTATGTTAACATTATTAGGAATTAAAATTGGTTTTTTAGCAATACGTGACATTTTTTTCCTTAATAAACATAACAAATAATTTCACCACCTATTCCATATTTTCTAGCTAAACTATCAGACATTATTCCTTTTGATGTAGATATAATAGCTATTCCTAAATAATTCATAACTTTTGGTAAATTTTTTTTTTTTTTATATATACGTAAACTAGGTTTACTAATTCTTTTAATATTTTCAATAACAGGTTTATTTTTAAAATATTTTAATATTAATTCTAAATTTTTTTTTTTATTTTTATTTTTATAATCTTTTATATATCCCTCTTCTTTTAAAACTCTTGAAATTTCTTTTTTAATATTAGAAAATGGTATTATTATTTTTTTTTTTTTAATGTTTTGTCCGTTTCTTATATAAGTTAACATATCCGAAATTGGGTCTTGCATACTCATATAATATTCCTAATTTTAATATAATATAAAATTACCAACTTGCTTTTTTTAAACCTGGTATTTCACCTTTTATAGCTGATTCTCTAAATTTTATTCGACTCAAACCAAATTTACCTATATAACCATGAGCTCTTCCCGTTTTTACACAACGATTATGATATCTTATTAAACTTGAATTTCTGGGTAAAGATTGTAATTTAAAAATATAATCTAATTTTTTTTTAAAAGAAAATGTTTTTATATTTATTTTTTTTTTAATTTCAATTCTTTTAAAATAGAATTTATTTATTAATTGTATTTTTTTACTTTCTCTAATTTTTATTGATTTTTTAGCCATTTGTTTTCTCTATTTTTTTAAAAGGAAAATTTAAAAAAGATAATAAACTATATACTTGATTATCAATTTTTGAATTAGTTACAATTATTATATTTAAACCTTTTGTATAATTAATTTGATTAAAATCAATTTCTGGAAAAATAATTTGCTCTTTAATACCAAAATTATAATTACCATAACCATCAAATGAATTTAAAGATAAACCTCTAAAATCTCTAATTCTAGGTATAGAAATAAAAATTAATCTTTCTAAAAAATCCCACATTTTTTTTTTTCTTAAAGTAACTTTACATCCAATTGGATTATTTTCTCTAATTTTAAAATTAGCAATTGATTTTTTAGATTTAATAATTATAGGTTTTTGTCCAGATATAGCTGTTAAATTATTAATCGCTATTATCATTTTTTTTTTATCATAAGCTAATTCACCTAAACCAACATTTAAAACAATTTTCAAAATTTTAGGCACTTGCATTAAAGATTTATATTTAAATTTTTTAAACATAAAATTTATAATTTTACTTTTATAATAATTATATAAATTTTTCATTTTTTCCTTAATTATTTTATAATTTCATTATTTGATTTATATAATCTTATTTTTTTTTTTTTATTTAAAATAAAACTTACACGATCTGCTTTTTTTGTATATTTATTTAATATAGAAATATTAGAAATATGAATAGGTAATTCTTTTTTAAAAATTCCTCCTACTTTATTAATAGAAGGTATAGGTTTTAAATGTTTTTTAAATAAATTTATTCCTTTTATAATAATTTTTTTTTTTGTTAAAAATTTATGAATTTTACCTATTTTACCCTTATTTTTTCCTGTTATTATAATAATTTTATCGTCTTTAATAAGTTTACTTGCCATTATTTTAAATTACCTCTGGTGCTAAAGAAATAATTTTTTTAAATTTTTCATTACGTAATTCTCGAGTAACAGGACCAAAAATTCGAGTACCTATAGGTTGTAATGTTGTATCATTTAAAATTACACATGAATTAGTATCAAAACGTATAATAGAACCATCAAAACGACGAATTCCTTTTTTCGATCTTACAATAACTGCTTTTAATACCTCACCCTTTTTAATTTTACTATTAGAAAATGTTTCTTTTATTGAAATTTTAATTATATCACCAATATTTGCATAACGTTTACGTGAACCCCCTAAAACTTTAATACACATTACTTTTTGAGCTCCGGAATTATCAGCAACATTTAATATACTTTGTTCTTGTATCATTTAATTTCCAAAAGTTAAAATGTATAAAATATTTTATTAAAATAAATTATTTTAACAAATTTTTTTTAATAATATTAACTAGAACCCAAAATTTAGTTTTAGATAATGGATTAATTTCTTTAAATTTTATTATATCCCCAACATTACATTCATTATTTTCATCATGTACATAAAATTTAGTACTACGTTTAATAAATTTTTTATATATTGGATGTTTAATTTTATATTCAATAATAACAACAATAGTTTTTAACATTTTATTATTAATTACAAGTCCTTTTAAAATTTTAGGTTTTTTCATTTACATACTCTTTTATTAGTAATTAAAATTTTAATACGTGCAATATCACGTCGATTTTCTTTTAATAAATGTGTTTTTTTTAAGTAATTATTACCTAATTTTATACGTAAATTAAATTTTTCATACAATAAAATATATAATATACCATATAATTCATTAATATTTTTATTTTTAATATCTTGAAATTTCATTAACCCCCCCTTTTTTTTGAAAATATAGTTTTAATAGGTAATTTATTAGCTGCCTGTTTTAAAGCATTACGAGCTAATTCTTCAGATATACCATCTATTTCATACAAAATTTTACCAGGTTTAATTAATGATACCCAAAATTCAACATTTCCTTTACCCTTACCCATTCTTACTTCTAATGGTTTTTTAGTTATAGGTTTATCTGGAAAAATACAAATTCAAATTTTTCCTTGTTTTTTAATTGTACGATTTATTGATCTACGTGCAGATTCAATTTGTTTAGATGTTAATCTACCATGTTCAACTGATCTTAAACCAAAAATACCAAATTTAATATTTTTATTTATTATTTTACCCTTGTTTCTTCCCTTTTGCATTTTTTTAAATTTTGTTTTTTTAGGTTGTAACATTTTAAAATATCCATCTTAAATTTAATTTATTTATTATCATATTCAATAATTTTATATATTTTTTTTTCTATATATTTTTTATGGTCTAATATTTCACCCTTAAAAATCCAAACTTTTATTCCTATAATACCATAAGTTGTTTTTGCTATTGATGTATTATAATCAATATTAGCTCTTAAAGTATGTAGAGGAACACGACCCTCTCTATACCATTCAGTTCTTGCTATTTCAGCCCCACCAATACGACCATTTAGTTCAATTTTAACACCCATTGCTCCATTTTTAATAGCATTTTGAACTGATTTTTTAATAATACGTTTAAAAATAATTCGCTTTTCTAATTGAAATTTTATATTATTTGCTATTAATTTAGCATTTATTTCTGGTTTGTCAATTTCAAAAATATTAATTATAATAGGTATATTTATAAAATTTTGAATTTTTGAACATAAGTTTTTTGTATTATTATTACCTATTATAACATTATTAGGTCTAGAAGTATAAATATTTATTATAATATTTTTAATATTTCTAATAATTATAATTTTAGATATAAATAATTTTTCTAATTTTTGATTTAAAAATTTACGAATTTTAAAATCATCGTTTAAATTTTTACTATATTCTTTTTTATTTGCATACCATATAGAATTCCAAAATTTAATTATACCTAATCTCATACAATGAGGATTTACTTTTTGCCCCACTTTTAAAATCTCCTAATATTATTTAATAGATAATATTATATTAATATGACTAGTGCGTTTTATAATATAATCCGTTTTACCTTTAGCTCTAGGTAATATACGTTTACTTTTTGATGCTTCATTTATAAAAATTTGTTTAATATATAAAAAATTAATATCAATATTTTTATTTTTAGAATTAGAAATTGCAGATTCTAACACTTTTTTAATTAAATTTGATGATTTTTTAAAATTATATTTTAAAATTTCAACAGCTTTTAATGCTTTTTTACCTTTAATTAAATTGGAAATTAAACGCAATTTTTGAGCTGAAGAATTTGCATAATTATGTTTAGCGAATATTATTTTATTCATTTTTTTTTTCCATTTTTGTTTTTTTTATTTTTTTATCTGCTGAATGACTTTTAAAAAAACGAGTAGCAACAAATTCACCTAATTTATGTCCAACCATTTCATCTGATATAAATACTGGAATATGTTTTTTACCATTATGAATAGCAATAGTTAAACCTGACATATTTGGGAATATAGTAGAACGTCTAGACCAAGTTTTAATTTTTGTTTTTTTTTTTGTAATTAAAATTTTTTCTATTTTTTTAAATAAATGTTTGTCAATATATGGACCTTTTTTAATAGATCTAGGCATAATTATTCCTTTATTTATTTTTATTTCGAAAACGTATAATAAATTTATTAGTACGTTTATTAATTCTTGTTTTTTTACCCTTAGTTTTAATACCCCAAGGTGTAACAGGATGTTTACCAAAATTACGTCCTTCACCTCCCCCATGAGGATGATCTATAGGATTCATAGCAGTACCTCTCACTGTAGGTCTTATACCTAACCATCTAGATTTACCTGCTTTTCCTAATAAAGAAAGCATATGTTCAGAAAAACCTACTGTTCCAATAGTAGCATTACAATTTGAAAGAATTTTGCGAATTTCACCTGAACGTAATCTCAATAATACATATTTTCCTTCTATCGCAATAATTTGAGCATATGCACCAGCAGCTCTAGCTAATTGACCCCCTTTTCCTGGTTTTAATTCTATATTATGTATAATTGAACCAACTGGAATATTATACATAGGTAAAGTATTACCTAATTTAATATCAATATTTAAACCTGATTCTATTTTATCTCCTATTTTAATATTTTTAGGAGCTAAAATATATTTTTTAACACCATTTTTATATAAAATAAATGCAATATTAGCTGATCTATTTGGATCATATTCTAAACTTTTAACAATACCTATAATATAATTAATATTACGTTTATAATCTATTAATCTATAATGTTTTTTATGTCCTCCCCCAATATGTCTAGTAGTTATGCGCCCAATATTATTTCTTCCTCCCGTTTTATTTAATTTTCTTAATAAAGATTTTTGGGGTTTACCTTTATATAAATTTTTATCAATAACTTTTGCAACATGTCTAATACCAGGAGATGTAGGTTTACATTTAATTACTGCCATTTTTTAAATTCCTTTTAATTAAATATCAATAATTGAATTTAAATTTTGTTTTTTTATAAAAATAATATATGCTTTTTTCCAACTTTTATTACAACCATAAATATTTTTATTTATTTTAAATCTTTTACCTTTTACTAATAATGTTTTAATTGATTTAACTTTAATTTTAAAAATTTTTTCGACAGATTTTTTAATTTCTATTTTGTTTGTATTTTTAATAACTTTTAAAACAGCTGTATTTTTATTTTTAATTATGGCATTAACTTTTTCAGATTTATGTATTTTATATATAATATTAATTAATTTTTCTTTATTTATAATCATAATATATACTCAAAATATTTTAAAACATCTAAAGTAATTATTACTTTATTAGAATTAATTAAATTCAATATATTAATGTTTTTAATATTATTTATTTTAATATTATAAACATTTCTAGAAGATAAAAATAAATTTTTATCTATACTTTTAATAATAATTAAAATTTTTTTTTTATACATACTTTTTAATTTATTTAATAAAATATTAGTTTTAGGTATTTTAATTAAAAATTTATTAAAAATAATTAATCTATTTTGTCTTATTAATTCTGAAAGAATACATTTAATTGCTCCTTTATACATTTTTTTATTTATTTTATGTTTATAAACTTTGGGTTTAGCAGCAAAAGTAACTCCACCAGAACGCCAAAGTGGACTTCTATATAAACCTGCTCTTGCTCGCCCCAACCCTTTTTGACGCCAAGGTTTTTTATTAGACCCTGAAACTTCTGATTTATTTTTTTGTGATTTATTTCCACTACGTTTATTATTTAAAAAAGATGTTATTACTTGATGTACTAAAGATTTATTAAATTTATAATTAAAAATAGATTTGGATATTTTTATTTTTTTTTTTGTATCTTTTAATATAAAATACATATTAACCCCCCCTTTTTTTAATTGCATATTTTATTATAATATTATTACCAATTGATCCAGGTATTGAACCTTTAACTAATAATAATTTTTTAACAATATCAATTTTAATAATTTCTAAATTTTGTATTGTTACACGTTTATTTCCTAATTGTCCCGCCATTTTTTTTCCTTTAAAAACTTTACCTGGAGTTTGATTTTGTCCTATTGAACCTGGTGCTTTATGTGACAATGAATTACCATGTGTACTATCTTGAGAGCTAAAATTCCATCTTTTTATAGTTCCTGAAAATCCTTTACCTTTTGATATACCAGTAACATCAACTTTTTTTATTTTTAAAAAAATATTTAAATTAATTTCTTTTCCTAAATTTAAATTATTTTCTTTTGAAATACGAAATTCCCATAAACCTAAACCTGGTTTTATATTTGTTTTTTTAAAATGTCCCTTTTCAGATTTATTATATTTTTTTTTAAAACCAGTAGTAACTTGAATAGCATAATAACCATCTTTTTCGATATTTTTAATTTGTGTAATATAATTAGATTCAATTTTAATAACACTAACAGGGATTGAATATCCATCTTTTTTAAAAATTCTAGACATACCTATTTTTTTACCAATTAAACCAATCATTTTAAACCTTTAAATTTTAATTAATAATATTTATTTTAACATAAATACCTGAAATTAATTTTGTTTTCATTAATTTTTCAATAATATTAAAATTTGGTGTTATAATATCTAATATTTTTTTATAAGTACAAATTTCATATTGTTCTCTAGCATCTTTATCAATATGTGGAGATATAAGAATAGTAAAACGTTCTTTTTTAGTAGGTAATGATATTGGGCCATAAATTTTAGATCCATTTTTATATGCAATATTAATAAAATTTAATATTATTTTTTCTATTATTCTAAAATCATAAGATTTTATTTTAATTCTGATATGTTTTTTCATTAAAATTAATTTCCTATAATAATTATATATTTAAAATTTTAATAAAATTATATTTAAAAAAAATGGGAAATCAAGATTTAAATATTTTAAATTTTAACTAATAAAAGATATTTTAATATTAGAATATCCAAAATATTCTCTCAATCTAGTTAATATCAAATTATCAATTTTAATATTCCATTGTTTATTACATAATAATTTTAAAATTGTTTTATTTTTTTTATAATAAAACCATATTGATGTTTTCCCAGATTTATTTTTTTTAAATAATTTATATAAATAATTTAATAATTTACTATTAATATCATTAATATTTAAAAAAATAATTATTTTTTTAACATATTTTTCTCTTATTTTATTAATATCAATAACTTCATAAGCGTTCATTTTATATACATTTTTAAAATTATCATAAAAAATTTCACCACTAACAATTAAAATATTATTTTTTTTAATAATGCCCTGATATTTTTTAAATATTTTATTAAATAATATTACTTCAATTCTACAAGTTTGATCATCTAAAACAAATATACATATATATTTACCATTTTTAGAACAAATAATTTTATAATATACAACTAAACCTGAAATAATTTTAATCTCCCCCTTTTTTGTTAAATATAAATTTTTAAGTAAAATTCCACCAGTATAATATTTAATTTCATTAATATATTGTTTAATAGGATGATCTGTTAAAAATAAACCTAAAGTATCATATTCCTTTTCTAATATTAATTGTTTAGACCACGGTATAAATTTTTCATATTTATTTGTAATTTCAATTGGTATATTAAACGATTTAAACATATTTATTTGACCAAAATTAATGTATTTCATATAATAATCTGTTATTTTAATTATATCATTTAATATATAATAAAGAGATGAACGATTTTGATTAGTATAATCAAAAGAACCGGAAAAAATTAACTTTTCAAGTATTCTACGATTAATTTTTTTTTTACCTATACGCATACAAAAATCAAAAAGATTTTTAAAATTTCCGTTTTTTCTTATTTTTATAATAGATTTAATTGTTGATTTACCTATTCCTTTAATTGCTCCAATTCCCCAAACAATTTCTCTTTTTTTATTAACATAAAAATGATATAAACTTGTATTTATATTAGGAGGTAAAACATTTATTTTCATACGTTTACATTCATCTAATAAATTTATTATTTTTTTTGTATTTTGCATTTCTGATGTCATTACAGAAGCCATAAATTCTGCTGTATAATATTTTTTTAACCATAATGTTTGATAAGAAATATATGAATATGCTACAGAATGTGCTTTATTAAAACCGTATCCTGCAAATTTATTTAAAAAATCAAAAATTTTAGATGAAAGTTTTTCTTCATAACCGTTTTTTAAAGCACCTTTTTGGAAATTCTTTTTTTCTTTAAGCATTTCTCTTTTTTTTTTTTTACTCATAGCATGTAATAAAATATCAGCAGACCCTAAAGTATAATTTGAAAATACTTTAGCTATTTCTATAACTTGTTCTTGATATAAAATAATACCATACGTAGATTTTAAAATTGGTTTTAAACATTTATGTTGATATTTAATATCAGGATATGCAATTTTCTCAATACAATTTTTTCGATTAATATAATTTTTAACCATTCCAGATTGTAATGGGCCTGGTCTAAATAATGCTATTAATGTAACAATATCATTAAAACAATTTGGTTTAATTTTTTTAATTAAACTTTTCATACCATTTGATTCAAATTGAAAAATTGCAGTAGTATTTGTTTTTTTTAATAAATTAAAACATTTTTTATCTTTTAAATTTAAATTTAAAATTGTTTTTTTTTTAACAATAAAATTTAAATTTATCATTTTTATTGTTAAATCAATAATAGTTAATGTTTTTAAACCTAAAATATCAAATTTTACTAATCCAATTTTTTCAATATCACTTTTATCAAATTGAGTAATTGAATTTTCACCATTTGAATCATAAATTAAAGGAGTAAAATTAGTAATTTTACTAGGTGCAATTACTATACCTCCGGCATGTTTACCAATATTTCTTATAATTCCTTCTAATTTACAAGACATATCAATTAATGATTTAACTTCTACATTTTCTTGATAAATTTTTAAAAATAATGGTTCTATAGTAAATGCTTTATTTAAAGTAATCCCAAAATCAAATGGTATTAATTTAGCTATTCTATCTACAAAATTATATGAATAACCTAAAATTCTACCTACATCTCTAATTGAAGCTCTAGCAGTTAAAGTTCCAAATGTTATAATTTGAGCAACTGAATTATATCCATAAACATTTTTAATATGATTAACAACTTTATCTCTTTTTTCAATACAAAAATCAACATCAAAATCTGGCGTTAAAATACGTTCAGGATTTAAAAATCTTTCAAAAATAAGATTAAATTTAATTGGATCAATATCTATAATATTTAATGAAAAAGCTACTAATGAACTTGTTCCAGAACCTCTGCCTGGTCCAACTATTATTCCTTTTTTTTTTGACCATTCTATAAATTCTGCAACTATTAAAAAATAATTTGAAAATTTAATTTTATTAATTATATTTAATTCTTTTTTTAAAAGTTTATAATATTTACTTCTTTTTATAATATTTTTTTTAATATTATAAGATAAATATTTTATTTTTTTTTCTAAATTTTTTTTAGATTTAATATTTAAATATTCTGATTGTGTTAATTTTTTAATAATAAAAAACGGCAAAAAATGTTTATTAAATTCAATAAATACATTACAACGTTTTGATATTTCAACAGTATTTTTTAAAGATTCTGGTATATCTTTAAATAATTTACACATTTCTTTTTCGCTACGCAAAAATTGGTTTTTATTATATTTTTTAATATTTATATTATTTAAATTATTTATATATAATTTAATTTTATGAGCTTTAAAATCATCTTTATTCAAAAAACACACATCATTTGTAGCTACTAAAGGTAAATTTCTATTTTCAGCAATTGTTAAAATTTTATTTATATAAATTTCTTCTTTTTCATATCCAGTTCTTATAATTTCTAAATAATAATTATTATTAAAATATTTTTGATAAAAATCTAATGTATAATTCATTTCATCATATTTTTTTTGAATAATTAATTTACCAATATCACCAAAAGATCCACCAGATAATAATATTAAACCGTCTTTATATTTTTTAAGTATATTATAATTAATAATAGGTCCTATTGAATTTTTGTATCCATTTTTATAAATTTCAGAAATTATTAATTTTAAATTTTTATAACCTAAATTATTAAATGCTAAAATAGTTAATTGTGATAAATTATTAATTTTATTTTTAATATAAAAATCAGCACCTATAATAGGTTTTATTTTAAATTTATATGCATATCTATAAAATTTAATAATACCATAAATACCATTAAAATCTGTTAATCCTAAAGAATTAAAATTTAATTCATTTGCTTTTTTAATTAAATTTTTAATTTTAATTAGGCCATCAATTACTGAATAATCACTATGTATTCTTAAATGTACAAATTTTTTTTGTTTCATAATTTTTATTAAAATTATATATTAATTATATTTATTAAATATTTAAAATTTTTATATTAATTATTTAGTTATATTAATTATATTTATTATACATTTAAATTAAACAAATTTATATATTAATTAATTTTTTTTCTTTTTTAATTAATTTTAAATTAATTTCTTTAATACATATGTCAGTTATTTTTTGAATTTTTTTTTCAGATTCTTTTTTTTCATCTATATTTATTTTTTTTTTTTTAATTAAATTTTTTATTTTTAAATTTGTTTTTCTTCGTATTATTCTTATTGAAATTCTACTTTTTTCAGCTTCACAATGTACTATTTTAATTAATTCTTTTCTTCTTTTTTCGTTTATTTGAGGTAAAATTACTAAAATATCTTTTTTTACTATAAATACAGATAAATTTAAATTAGATTTTATTATTGAATTTTTAACTGTATTAATCAAAGAAAAATCAAAAAGATTAATTTTAATAGTATTATAATTATATAATGTAATATTTGCTAATTTATTTAAACTAATAAAAACACCATTATATTTTATTATAATATTATCTAATATTTTAGTAGATGCTTTACTTGTAAATATTTTACTAATTTTTATATCAAAAGATACTAAAATTTTTTGCATAGATATTTTGTTTTCATTTAATATATATTTAAGAATTTTTTACTCCTTTTAAAGTATAATTTAAAATATTATTTATTTAAAATTATTTAAATTTTGATTTTTAATAAAATATTTTTAAATTAACATTATATTATATAATTTTTTAAAATTATAATATTTCACCAATTTCATAACGTATAAAATTTAATATAATAGAATTATTTTTATTTAATATATTTTTAATTTTAATATTAATGTTAAAAATAAATTTTTGATTCATTAAAGTAATATAATTAATATATTTTTTAATTTTTCCGAATATTTTTTTTTTATAAAATTTATTATATTTATCTTTAATTATAATATTCTGTATTTTATATTCATTTATAATAATATTATATGGTATATTTTCTATATTAATAAAATTTGGTTTATTAGATGCAATATGCATTGCTATTTTTTTAAGATTTTTTTTTTGTATAAATTTAGCTTTTATTAATACTCCAATTTTATTATTATGATTATAAGTTTCTATAATATTATTTTCTAATATATTAATACGTTTAATATTAATATTTTCTTTTAATTTATTAAATAAATCTATAATTTCATTTTTAAAAAAAAAATTATAATTTTTAATATTTTTAATTTTATTATTATATATTTTTTTAATAATATTATTTACAAAAATTTTAAAATCATTACTTTTTGAAGCAAAATCAGTTTGGCAATTTATTTCTATAATTATACCATATTGATTTTTTTTTTTAACATTTATAATGCCATTAATAGTTATATCTTTTTTTTTTTTTAAAAATTTTAATATCCCGTTTTTCCTCATTTCAATAATTGCGTTTTTTATATTTCCATTGGTTTTAATTAATATTTTTTTACAATTTAATAAACCAGATCCTGTTATTTTTCTAAGTTTTTTAATAAGATTAATATTAATTTTATTCATTAAAATTCCTTAAAATAATTAGATTTTTTTTTTTAAATATCCTTCTTGTATTGCTAAAACCACATTATTTAAATAAAATTTTATTGCGTTTATTGAATCATCATTTCCAGGAATAATAAAATTAATACCATTTGGATTAGAGTTAGTATCTACAATTGAAAATATAATAATTCCTAATTTATTCGCTTCTTTAATAGCAATTTTCTCATAATTTGAATCTATAACAAATATAGCATCAGGTAAAGTATTCATATTTTTAATACCACCTAAAGAATTTTTTAATTTTTTTAATTTATTTTTATATATTATTGATTCTTTTTTTGTTAATTTATTTAAAATACCATTTTCTACTTGAATTTCTAAATCATTTAATTTTTTAATTGATTTATTAACAGTTTTCCAATTTGTTAGCATACCTCCTAACCAACGATAATTTACAAAAAATTGATTACAATTTAAAGCATATATTTTAATTAATTTAGATGCAACAGATTTAGTACCAATAAATAAAATTTTACCATTTTCCGATGAAATTTTTATTAATTCATTCATAGCTTTAGTAAACATATATAATGTTTTTTCTAAATTAATAATATGTATTTTATTTTTAATTCCAAAAATAAATTTTTTCATTTTTGGGTTCCAATATTGTTTTTGATGCCCAAAATGTACACCAGCTTTAATCATTTCATATATAGAAATTTTAAACATAAATAAATTCCATTTTTTTATTAATTATATTATAAAGTTAATTAATATTATTTATATAAAAAAATTAAAAATATTATTTTAAAATTTAAATAAAAAATTAATAATTATAAAATTTTAAAATGATAATTAAAAATTATGAAGAAATTAGAAAAATTAGAATTGCTTGTAGTTTATCAGTAAAAGTATTAGAAATGATAAAACCATATATTAAAGAAGGAATTACTACTGAAGAATTAAATAAAATATGTCATTTATATATAACTAAAAAACAAAAAGCTATACCAGCATGTTTAGGGTATAATGGTTTTCCTAAATCTATTTGTATTTCAATAAATGATACAGTATGTCATGGAATTCCCAAAAAAAACGAAAAGTTAAAAAAAGGAGATATTTTAAATATTGATGTCGCTGTCTATAAAAATGGGTTTTTTGGAGACACATCAAAAATGTTTTTTGTTGGAAAACCTAATAAATTAAATAAAAAGTTATGTAATATAACACAACAAAGTTTATATTTATCTATATATAAAATAAAACCTGGTTTAAAATTAAACAAAATAGGTAATACAATTGAACAATTTATAAAATTTAAAAAAAATTTTTCTATTGTTAAAGAATATTGTGGACATGGAATTGGAACAAAATTTCATGAATTTCCCCTTATTTTACATTTTAAAACAAAAAAAAATAATATTACTTTAAAAAAAGGTATGATATTTACAATTGAACCTATGATTAATTTAGGTAAAAATAATACATATATTTTAAAAGATGGTTGAACTGTAAAAACAAAAGATAAAAGTTTATCAGCACAATATGAACATACAATATTAGTAACATTTAATGGATGTGAAATAATGACTTTAAGAAAAGAAGAAATTTTACCTAAAATAATAATAAATAAATAATTATTATTAAATTAATTTTAATTATTATAAAATATTAAAATTTTAAAAAATTAAAATAAATTTAAAATAATATAAAATAATAAAATTTAAAATAACGGAAGTTTATGCGAACTAGTAAATATTTATTATACACTATAAAAGAAAAACTTATAAATACAGATATAATAAGTTATAAGTTAATGTTAAAATCTGGAATGATTCGTAAATTAAATTCAGGTTTTTATGTTTGGTTACCTTTAGGGTTAAAAATTTTACAAAATATTAAAAAAATAATTCGTGAAGAAATGAATAAAATTGATTTATTTGAAATAGATATGCCTATTGCACAATCTGCAGATTTATGGAAAAAAAGCAACCGATTTAAAAAATATGGTTTAGAATTAATAAAATTTTATGATAGAAAAAATAAATTGTTTATTTTAAGCCCTACTAATGAAGAAATAATAAGTAAAATAGTAAATAATGAAATTAATTCTTACAAAAAATTACCTATTAAATTTTTTCAAATTAAAACTAAATTTAGAGATGAAATAAGACCTAGTTTTGGTGTAATAAGAGCAAGAGAATTTATTATGAAAGATGCCTATTCTTTTCATAATAATTATAATTGTTTAAAAAAAACATATAATAATATTTATAAAACTTATATTAAAATTTTAAAAAAATTAGGACTTTTTATAATAATTAAAAAAGCAAAATCTAATAAAATTGGAGGGAATATATCACATGAATTTTATATTTTATCTAAAAATAATATAACTAATAGTTTTTTTAATAATAAATTTAATAATATTAAAATAAAAAAATTATTAATTATAAATAAAAAATTTTATATTGAAAAATTAAGAAAATTAAAAATTTCAAATATTATTAAAATTAATAAAAAATTAAAATTATTTATTAAAAATATAATTAAAATTATTATAATAAAATCAAATATTAAGAAAAAATATATAGCTTTTTTTTTACCTAAAAATTATAAATTAAATATATTTAAAATTTATAAATTAAATAATATTAATAAACCCATTATTTATTTAACAAAAAAAGAAATTAATAATTTATTTAAAAAAAAAAAATATTCAATTAAATTTTTATTTTCAAATATTAATATTATAGCTAATTATAATATTATTAAAATGAAAAATTTTTCAATAAAATTTGAACAAAAAAATATTTTTTATTATGGTTTAAATTGGGGTGTTGATTTACCTATACCATATATAGCTGATTTTAATAATTATAAAAATAAAAATTTATTTATTAAAAATAATTTATTTATAAAACAAAGTATAGAAGTAGCTCATATATTTCAAATAGGTACTAAATATTCAAAAATTATTAATAAATGCAGTTTTAACAAAAATATTAATATGGGTTGTTATGGAATAGGAATTACTAGATTAATTGCTTCAATTATAGAACAAAATTATAATAAAAATGGAATAGTTTGGTCTAATGAATTAGCTCCTTTTAAAATTTTATTATTACCTATTAATTATTATAAATTTAAAATTGTTAATATTATAACTGAAAATATATACAGTAATTTATATAAAAAAAAAATAAATTTCATTTTAGATGATCGTAAAATTCAAATTGGTTCAATATTTAATGATATTGAACTTATTGGAATACCAAATTTAATAATAATAAGTAATAAAAATTGTAAATGGGGTTTTATAGAATATCAAAATAGATATAATAATAAAACAATATTTATTAAAAAAGAATATATTATTAAGTTTTTAATAAATAAAATTAAATAAAAAAAATATTTAATTAAATTAAAATTATCTTAAATATAACAATATAAGGAATATAATGATAAGAATTCGTTTAAAACGAGTTGGTACTAAAAATAAACCAGTTTTTCAATTAATAGTAATAGATAAAAGAAAATCAAATAATGGAAAATTTATTGAAAAAATAGGTTATTTTAATCCTTTAAATATTTATCAATTAAATTCTGCATATATATTTAAAAAACGTATTCAATATTGGAAAAATTTAGGTGCTAATATTTCATATCGTATTAAAAAAATAATTAAAATTTTAAATTTAAAATAATGATTAAAATACCTAAAAAACCAATTATAGTAGGTAAAATAGGAAAAACCTACGGAATAAATGGTTTAGTTAGATTGTTTTCATTTACTATTTATCAAAAAAATATATTTAATTATAAAACATTATATATTAAAATAAAAAAATGGAAAATTATTTTATTAAAATATTATATTATAAAAAAAAATTTTTTTATAATAAAAATTAAAAATATAAATAATAAAAAACAAACAAATTTATTAATCAATAAAAATATTTATATAGATTTTAAAAATTTAAAAAAAAAAAATTATTATTGAAAAGATATTTTAGAATGTAAAATAATTAATTATAATAATTTAAAATTAGGTAGAATTATAAAAATTTTAAAATTTAAATTAAATAATATTATATTAATTAAAAAAAAATAAAAAGAAATTGTTATACCGGGTATTATAAAAAAAACAATTAAAAAAATTGATATTAAATTAAAAATAATAAAATTAATTTTTAATTATAAATAAATATTAAAATTATTTAATTTATTTTTATTATTAAAATATTTAAATAAATATATAAAGATAAAAAATGCAAAATATTATTAAAGAAATAGAAAAACAACAAATTAATAAAAATATTCCTATCCTTAAAACAGGATATTATATTGAAGTTAAAATATTTATTTTTGAAGGTAAAAAAAAAAGAATACAAACATTTAATGGTATAATAATTGCAATTAAAAATCGTGGTTTAAATAGTTCATTTACAGTTCGTAAAATTACTAATAATGTAGGTGTTGAACGAGTTTTTCAAACACATTCTAAAATAATTTATAAAATAAATATTATACATCGTAATTATGCCAAAAAATCTAAATTATATTATTTACGTAATATAAAATCAAAAAATTACTCTTTTTTTTAACTTATTATTTATTATATTTTAATAAATATATAATAATTATAAATATATTTATTTTATTAATAATATAATTTTTTTAATAGATTTATATAAACCTAAAATATTTGATTTACTAAAAATAGAAATACCAACATTAAGTTCATTAATTTGTTTAATTTTTGATATTGTTTTAATGTTATAATAATTTAAACCATGTCCAGCATTTACTAATAATCCCTTTTTTTTAGCATAATATGCTGCCATTTTTATTTTATTAAAATTAAATTTTTTATCTATTGTTTTTTTAGATGCTGAATAAATACCAGTATTCAATTCTATATAATCACTTCCAATATTTATAGCAGCATCTATTTGATCTAAATCAGGTTTAATAAATAAAGATGTTTTTATTTCATTATTATGTAGTAAATTAACAGCTAATGAAATTTCATTAATTTTTTTAATAACATTTAAACTTTTTTTTGAAACTATTTTATTTTTAATTTCTGATATAAAACAACAACATTTAGGTTTTATTTTTAAAGCAAAATCTAAATTTTCATCAGAAATTGGCATTTTTAAATTTATATTTATTTTTATATTTTTTTTTAAAATAATTATATCTTTTTGATTTATATTTATATTTTTTTTTTTAATATGTATTGTTATACTATTAGCTCCTGCTTGTTCAGCTATAAGTGCAATTTTTATTAAATTAAGATATAATGGTTTTGTTATTTGTTTTAAAATTTCAATATAATTAATATCAACACCTAAAAATAATTTATTCAAAATATAACCTTAATTATTTAAATAATAATTTAATTTTAAATATTTCTAAAAATATAATAAATTTATTTATAATTAATAATAACTTTTAAAAATAAATTTGTTTTTTTTTTAACTTTTTTTTCTATTTCTTTTCTTGAATTAATACCAATGATTTTAATTTTGTTTCCATTTTTACCTATTATTATTTTTTTTTGATTAATATTTTTAACTAATATTAAAACAAATATATTATATTCATTTTTATTATTAATTAATATATTTTTTATTTTTATATTAATAATATATGGTATTTCTTGACCTAAAAATCTTATTATTTTTTCACGGATAATTTCTAAAATTATTGTTTTTTTTGAATATTTATAATTAAATATTTTTTGAAATTTTTTTTTTTTATATAATTGTTTAATTATTATTTTATTAATTATTTTAATATTTGTTTTAAATTTTGCAGAAATCGGTATTAATTCTTTAAAATTTATTTTTTTTTTTTAAAAATTCAATATATGGTAATAAATAATTTTTATTTTTAATAATATCTATTTTATTTATTATTAATATAATAAAACATTTTATTTTTTCTAAAATTTTTATAATTTTTTCATCACTATTATTTAAAATAGTACCTTCAATTACATAAATTATTATATCTATATTATATTTTTTTTTATTAATTGTATGATTTAATATTTTTTTTTTATTTAAAATAAATCCTGGATTGTCTAAATAAATAATTTTAAATAATTTTTTATTATAAATTCCAAATATACTTTTTATTGTTGTGTTTTTTTTTTTTGATGTTATTGAAATTTTATTACCTATTAATTTATTTAATAAAGTAGATTTACCAACATTTGTTCTACCAATAATTGATATAAATCCATAAATTTTTTTGTGTTCCATTAAATTTCCAATATCTTTATTATTTTTTTAGCTACAAATTGTTCAGCGTTACGTTTAGTTTTACCAATTCCAATAAAAGATTTTTTAAAACAATTAATTTTACAATTAATTAAAAATTTTTTATTGTGTAATTTTCCCTTTATTTTATATATTGAATAATGTGGTAATTTTATCTTTTTTTTTTGTAAAATTTCTTGTAATATAGTTTTATAATCTTTATTTTTAATTGATAATTTAATTTTTTTAATATATTTATCATACCAAAATAAAATTTTTTTTTCAACTGTATTAATATTACTATCTAAATATATACCACCTATTAACGCTTCAATTATATTAGCTAATATAGGTTTTTTATAATAATTATAATTATTTAACTTTTTTTGTTTTAATTGTATATATTTAATTAAATTAAAATTAATTGCAATTTTTGATAAAGTTTTATGATTAATTAAATTAGATTTAATTCTACTTATTTCTCCCTCATTTATTAATGGAAATTTTTTAAATAAAAAATTAGAAATTATAAAATTTAAAATTGAATCCCCTAAAAATTCTAGACGTTCATTATGATTATTGCTTTCACTACTATGTGTTAATGCTTTTAATATAATTTTTTTTTTTTTAAAAAAATAACCTATTTTTTTTTGTATTTTATTAATTATTAAATCTTTCATTATTTAGTTTTAAAAATATTAATTTAATTTAAATTTCAAAATTATTTAAATTTATATATTTTAATTTTATTAAATTATATTAATTTTTAATTATAAATAATATTTTTTATTTATTGTTTATTTTAAGTAATACAAAAAAAATTTCTTTAGGTAATAAAATATTACCAATTTTTTTCATTTTTTTTTTACCATATTTTTGTTTTTCTATTAATTTTTTTTTTCTACTAATATCACCTCCATAACATTTTGCTATTACATTTTTTCTTAATTGTTTAATTTTATGACTATAAATAATATTTGAATTTATAATTGCTTGTATAGAAATATTAAATTGATGTCTAGGAATTAATTCTTTTATTTTTTTAACTAAATTTTTGCACATATTATTTGAATTATTTTTATGAGTAATTCAAGATATAGAATCAATTTGTTTACCATTAATTAATATATCAATTTTAACTAAATTTGAAGATTTATAATATTTAAAATTATAATCTAATGACGCATATCCATTAGATAAAGTTTTTAATTTATCATTAAAATTAATTATAATTTCAGATATAGGTATTTCATATATTAAATAAGCTTTATTATTATAATAAATTATATTTTTTTGAATTCCTCTTTTTTTAATACATAATTTAATTATTTTTCCTATATATTTTGTTGGTGTTAATATTTTACATTTTGCAATTGGTTCTCT
Source organism: Enterobacteriaceae bacterium (assembly GCA_052400135.1). Classification (GTDB taxonomy): domain Bacteria; phylum Pseudomonadota; class Gammaproteobacteria; order Enterobacterales; family Enterobacteriaceae_A. The sequence continues at coordinate 109,735 of CP181165.1, read as the reverse complement.
TAATTCTTTAATTTTGTTTTTTAAAGGTAATTTATAAGGATTATCAATATAAATTATTTCTTTATTAATAGTATAAACTTCATATACTACACTAGGAGTAGTTATAATTAAATTTAAATTATATTCTCTTTCTAAACGTTCTTTAATAATTTCCATATGTAATAAACCTAAAAACCCACATCTAAAACCAAAACCTAATATTAAAGATATTTCAGGTTCATAAAAAAAAGAATTATCATTTAATTTTAATTTACTTAAAGAATTACGAAATGTTAAATATTGTTTTGAATATAAGGTAAATAAACTAGCATAAATTTGAGGTTTTATTTTTTTAAATTTAATTATTTTTTTTTTAGTTGGATTTGAAAAAGAAGTTATAGTATTACCAATTTTTACATCATTTATATTTTTAATTGAATATATTAACCAACCTACTTCACCACAAGATAAAATTTTTTTATTTTTTTTTTTAGGTGTAAAGATTCCCAAATTTTCAACATTATATATTTTTTTATTATTTTGTATTATAATTTTATCACCTATTTTTAAAATTCCATTTTTAATACAAACAATAGAAATAATTCCTAAATAATTATCATACCAAGAATCAATAATAATAGCTTGTAGAGGATTTTCTATTTTACCATTTGGTTTTGAAATATTATATATTATGTTTTCTAATACATTAATTACACCCTCTCCTGTTTTTGAAGAACAACATATAATTTTAGTTGTGTCAAATCCAATAATATCTTGAACTTCTTTTGAAACTTTTTTAATATCAGAAGATGGTAAATCAATTTTATTAAATACTATTATTATATCTAAATTCATTTCTTTTGCTTTATTAAAATTAGATAAAGTTTGTGCTTTTATACCTTGTGTTGAATCAATTAATAATATAACTCCTTCGCATGCTATTAATGATCGTGTAACTTCATATGAAAAATCAACATGTCCTGGTGTATCAATTAAATTAATTTTATATGTTTTTCCATTTTTGGATTTATATTTTAAATTTACAGTTTGTGCTTTTATTGTAATACCTCTTTCTTTTTCTAAATCCATTGAATCTAAAACTTGTTCTGTCATTTCTCGTTTATTTAATCCACCACAAATTTGTATTATACGATCAGATAATGTTGTTTTACCATGATCAATATGAGCAATAATTGAAAAATTTCTAATATTTTTCATTTTTTACCATAATTATTTAAAAATAATTTTAATTATATAATTAAATTAAAAATAATATTATTTAAATTATTAAAACATTTTCTAATAAAATTAAATTATTATTATTAAATGGCCCTTACTGGATTTGAACCAGTGACCAAACGATTATGAGTCGTTTGCTCTTACCAACTGAGCTAAAGGGCCAAATTAAATTTAATATTTTATTAAAATATTTATTAAAAATAATATATTTTAAAAATATTTAAAAATCAAAAAAATACTTAAATATTCAAATAATATTATCTTAAATATTTTTTTAAAAAAAATTTATTTAAAATATAATTAATTATATAAATTTTCTTTTTTCTCCTTTTCCAAAAATATTAATTATACAACGATTACAAATACCTATATATTTTGATATATTACAAATATTATTATTATAATGCCAACATCTATTACATTTTTTATTTTTAGAAATATTAATATATATTTTAAAATTTTTTATATCATTTAATAAATTAGAAATAATTAATTTTACATTAGACACAATAAATATAAAATGTAATTCTTTTTTTAATTTATTTAAATATTTTATTAATTTTTTATTTCCAAAAATTATAACATTAGCTTTTAATGAACTGCCTAATTTTTTATTTTTTCTTTGAATTTCTATTTTTTTATTAATTTTATATTTTATTTTAATTAATATTTTTATAAAATTATCATTTAAAATTTTAGATTTATAATTTATAAATATATTATTGTACCATTCTTCAGTAAAAATAAATTCTGATCTTTTACCTGGTAAAAAACTCCATATTTCATTTGCTGTAAATGATAAAATAGGAGATATCCAACGTACTAAATATTCTAAAATATAAAACATTGTTGTTTGACAACTCCTTCTTGATATACTATTTTTTTTATTAGTATATTGACGATCTTTAATTATATCAAAATAAAAAGAACCCATTTCAATTGAACAAAATTTTAATAAATATTTAACTACTTTATTAAAATTATATTTATTATAAGCTTTTTTTATTTTATTTTGAATATTTAATGTATGATTTAAAATCCATAAATCTAAAATAATCATTTTATTAAAAGTTAAAGAATTTTTAATTGGTATAAAATCATTTAAATTTGATAATAAAAAACGAGCTGTATTTCTAATTTTTCTATAAATTTCTGATGAATGTTGTAATGCTATATCAGAAACTATTGTTTCATTAGTATATTCAGAACAAGCAATCCATAATCTTAATACATCACAACTAAATTTTTTAATTAAATTTATTGGATGTATAATATTACCAATAGATTTTGACATTTTTTGTTTATTTTTATCAATTGCAAAACCATGTGTTAAAATTTCTTTATAAGGTGCAATTCCTTTAATTATATTTGAAGTAATTAATGAAGACATAAACCATCCACGATATTGATCTGTACCTTCTATATATAAATTCGAAATATTTCCTTTATATTCTTTTCTTTTTTTAATTATAGTATAATGTGTAGTACCAGAATCAAACCAAACATCTAAAATATCATTTACTTTAATATAATTTTCATTATTATTAATAATATTTTTTATATCTAAATCCCACCATGCTTGTACTCCCTTTTTTTCTATAATTTTTGCTATATTATCAATTATTTTTTCAATATCATGATGAATTTCAAAAGTTTTTTTATTAATAATTAGGGGTATAGGAACGCCCCATATTCTTTGTCTAGAAATACACCAATCTGGTCTTTTTTTAATCATATTTTCCATATGTAATTTACCCCATTTTGGTATCCATTTAATTTTTTGAATATTTTTAATCATTTTTTTTTTAAAATTTTTTTTTTTTAAATTAATAAACCATTGGTGAGTTATTCTTAAAAAAACTTTAGTTTTATGTCTCCAACAATGTGGATATTTATGTATTATTTTTTGTTTATTTAAAAAATTTTTATTTTGTTTTAATAATTTAATTATTATATTATCAACATTAAAAATTAATTTTTTATCTAATAATATATGAGTACCTAAAATATATCTTCCCATTTTATTAACTTTTTTTAATGTTTTAATTGAATATTTTTTACTAATTAAAAAATCATCTAAACCATGTTCTGGAGATATATGAACTGCTCCACTACCATTATTTATAGTAACATGATTACTTAATATTATTGGTACATTTAAATTTATAAATGGATGTTTGAAATAACAAAATTCTAAATTATAACCTTTACATTGTCCTATAATTTTCCAAGTTTTAATTTTTAATAATTTCATAATTGTATTAGTTTTATATTCAGAAATAATAAAATATTTATTTGAAATTTTAATAAGTTGATAAATTATATCTGGATTTATTGCAATTGCTTTATTTAATATTAAAGTTCATGGAGTTGTAGTTCAAATAATTAAATTAATATCTTCTTTAAAATTATTAACATTAAATTTATTTAAAATTTTTTCATTTTCTATTGACTTAAATAATACATAAATACTTAATGTTTTTATATTATAATATTCTATTTCTGCTTCTGATAATGAAGATTGACAATTTATACACCAATATATAGGTTTTTCATTATTTATTAAATATCCTAATTTTAAAATTTTTTTGAATGCACGTATAATATCTGCTTCTGTTTTATAATTCATTGTTAAATATGGATTATTCCAATCTGCAAAAACTCCTAATCTAATAAATTCTTTTTTTTGAATTAAAACTTGTTTATTTGCATAAATTCTACATTTTTTTCTGAATTCAAATTTTGACATTGGGTTTTTAAGTTTTTTATTTAATTTTTCAACTTTTAATTCAATAGGTAAACCATGACAATCCCATCCTGGTATATAAGGAGCATTAAACCCATCCATATTTTTTGATTTAATTATTATATCTTTAATTATTTTATTAATTGCGTGTCCTATATGTATATTTCCATTCGCATATATAGGTCCATCATGTAAAATATAAATTTTTTTATTTTTTTTAGATTCTTGTATTTTTTTATATATATTTTTTGAATACCAATATGTAATTATTTTTTTTTCTTTATTAATAAGATTTCCTTTCATTTTAAATTTTGTTTTCGGTAAATTTATAGTTTTTTTATAATTTTTCATTTTTAATATTTTTAATTTATAAATTTAATTTATTTAAGTTTATTTTAATTAATTTAAATAAATATTAAAATATTTTAAAATATAAAATTACTTCAATATGTAATTTATATTATAAAATTAATTTCAAAATTTAAATAATAATTCAGAGGAGGTAGGATTCGAACCCACGAAGAGTTATTAACTCTTGACGGTTTTCAAGACCGTTGCCATAAACCACTCGACCACTCCTCCAGACAAATTTTAAAATTTAATATACAAACTTAATATAAAATAATATTATTTTAAAATATTACAAGTAATTTTTTTCTTTTTATTTAAAAATAATTATATATCAAAATTTTAATATTTTAATATTATTTAAATTTTAATAAATTTGAAATATTATAATTTAATATTTTTTAATAAATTTGAAAAAATTTAATTATTTATGTTTAAAAATAATATTTGTATTAAAACAAATATTTACGGTTATATTATTAAAAAAAAAGATTGAAATTTAATAATAGCGTTATTTTTAGCTAAATCTGAAGGAATTTTTTTAACTAAAAAACATTGGGAAATTATTTATTTAATTAGAAAATTTTATAATACTTTACATTATTCACCATCAATTAAAATTATAATTAAAATTGTATATTATAAATATGGTATTAAAAAAGGTAATACTAGATATATATATAAATTATTTAAAAAAAACCCAACTCAACAAATTAATAAAATTTCAGGTTTACCTAAACCTTTAAAATGCTTAAATTAAATATTTAATTAAATTATAAAAATATTATGGAAAGTTTATGCGACATTATGAATTAGTTATTATGTTTAATACTGATAAAAATAATAAAATATTAGAAATAATTAAATATTATATTGAATATATTAAAAAAAAAAATGGTCAAATTTATAGAATTGAAGATTGGGGAAAACGTAAACTTTCTTATAAAATTAAAAAGAATAATAAAGCACATTATATTCTTTTAAATATTGAAATATCAAAACAAAATATTATAAAATTAGAAAAAAAATTAAAATTTAATAATTTTGTTATTAGAAAATTAATTATACGTACTAAAAAATCAGAAATTAATGATTCTCCAATAATTAAAAATAAAAATAAAAATAAAAATAAAAATATTAATATTATTTAATTTTATTTTAAATATTAAATTTATTAATATTTTTTAAAAAATTTTGGAATATTATGAATAATTTTAAAAATAAAAAAAATTGTTATTTTATTAAAAATAATTTTAAAGAAATAGATTATAAAGATATAAATTTGCTTAAAAATTATATTAATGAATGTGGTAAAATTATACCTAGTAGAATTACTGGAACAAGTGCAAAATATCAACGTAAATTATCTCGTGCTATAAAAATAGCTAGATATTTATCATTATTTCCATATACAGATAATCATAAATAATTTCAATACAATTAAAATATAAAGAGATTTTAAAATGAAGATAATTTTACTTGATAAAGTTTTAAAATTAGGATATGTAGGTTCTAAAGTATATGTTAAATTAGGATATGCTAGAAATTTTCTTATACCTAAAGGTATATCAATATTTAATAATAATAAAAATAATTTAAAAATACTAATTAAAAATAAATTAAATAATAATATTAATATAAAAAAAGAAATTGAAACTGATAAAACTTTATTTATTAATTTTTATATTAAATGTAATAATAAAGGTAATTTATATGGTTCTATTAATTATAAAAAAATAATTAGAATTATGAATTATAATAATATTAAAATTAAAAAATATGATATTAGTAATTTTAAACCAATTAGAAAAATTGGTGTATATATCATTAAAATAAAAATATTTAATAATTATTATAAAACATTATTATTGAAAGTATTTAATAAAATATAAATAATAATAAAGCTGCGTTTATACGCAGCTTATAAATTTTAATATTTATTATTTTTATAATATTGTTTAATAATATTTTATTATATTTATAAAATTTAAATATTTTAGTAATTTTATTATTTTAAATATTATTTTAAATAAAATAAAATATTGTAAATAATCATTTTAAAAGGAAAAAATGTTAATAAAAGAAATTTTAATAAACATTGAAAATGGTTTACATATACGTCCAGCTGCTGAATTAGTAAGAGAGGCTAAAAAATTTAAATCTGAAATTATTATAAAATATAATAATAAAAAAGTAAATGTTAAAAGTCTTTTTAAATTACAAACTTTAGGTATTATAAAAGGAGATAAAATAATTATAATTATTAATGGTGAAGATGAAAAATATGCTTTAAAACATTTATTAAATGTAATTAAGAATCTTAAATAAAATATTTATTTATAATATTTAAAAGGTTAAATATGATTTCAGGAATTGCGGTTTCTAAAGGAATAGTTTTTGGAAAAGCACTATTGTTAAAAAATGAAAAAATAAAAATAAATAAAAAAAATATATTAGAACAAGAAATAAATAAAGAAATTCAAAATTTTTTAATTGGTCGTACAAAAACAATTAAACAATTAAAAAAAATTAAAAATTTAAATAAAGAAAAAATATATAAAAATAAAGAAGATATTTTTAATAGTCATATTATGATATTAGAAGATTTTGAATTTGAGCAAGAAATAATATTTCTTATTAAAAAAAAATTAATATCTGCTGATTATGCTACTAGTAAAATAATTAAAAAACAAATTAAAATATTTAAAAAAATTAAAAATGATTATTTAAAAGAAAGAATAAATGATATAATTGATATAGGTAATCGTTTATTAAAAAATATTTTAAAATTAAATGTAATTGATTTAAATTATATTAAAGATGAAGTTATTATTGTTAGTAAAGATTTAACACCTTCTGAAACTGCACAATTAAATTTAAAAAAAGTGTTAGGTTTTATTATTGAATTAGGTGGGATAACATCACATACTTCAATTATAGCTAGATCACTTGAGTTGCCAGCTATTGTTAATATATATGATATAACTAATAAAATTAAAAATGATGATTACATAATTTTAGATGCTATAAATAATAATATATATATAAACCCAAATTTAAATATTATTAATTTAATTAAAAAAAAAAAAAAAAAATACGAAAAAAAAATTAAAGAATTACAAAAAATTAAAAATAAAACAGCAACAACGATTGATGGACATAAAGTATCATTATTTTCTAATATATGTAATATAAAAGATATAAATATTTCTATAAAATATGGTGCTGAAGGTATAGGTTTATATCGTACTGAATTTTTATTTATGAATAAAAATTCTTTACCTAATATTAAAGATCAATATAAATCATATAAATATATTGCTAAAAAAATGAAGGGTAAACAAATAAATATACGTATTATGGATATTGGGGGTGATAAAAATATATCTTATTTAAAAATTCCAAAAGAAGAAAATCCATTTTTAGGATGGAGAGCTATTCGAATATTAATAGATTGTAAAAAAATTTTATATACACAATTAAAAGCAATTTTATTAGCATCAAAATATGGAAATATAAATATTATATTACCTATGATTGCTTATATTGAAGAAATTCGTTATTTAAAATATGAACTAAATAATATTAAAGAAATATTTAAAAAAAAAAAACAGATTAATAAAAAAATAAAAATTGGAATAATGGTTGAAATACCATCTGCAGCTTTAATTATTGAAGACATTATAAAAGAAGTTGATTTTTTAAGTATAGGTACTAATGATTTAACACAATATACATTTGCAGTTGATAGAGGTAATAAATTAGTTTCACATCTTTATAATCCATTATCTCCACCAATTTTAAAATTTATTAAAAAAATTATAAATGCTGCTCATAAACAAAATAAATATGTTAGTATGTGTGGAGAATTAGCTAGTGATGAAAGAGCTACTTTATTATTATTAGGTATGGGTTTAAACGAATTTAGTATGAACGCAAGTTATATACCTTATATTAAAAATATTATTATTAAAAATAAATTTAGTAATGCTAAAAAGATTGCAAATATTGCATTAAAACAATTAACTACAACAAAACTAATAAATTTTTTGAATAATTTAAAATTTTAAAATTATTTATAAAATATTTTTTTTTAAAATTATCTTATAAATATTAATAATATTAATTAAATATTTTAAATTATTTGGAGCTGGCGGGATTTGAACCCGCGTCCGTAATTGTTATTAATTTTAATACTACATGCTTAGTTTAAGTTTATTAAACATATTAAAATAATTATCGAATTTTTAAAAATTTTTAAAATTACAACATAATATTTTATATAAATTTTATATTTAATATTTATTATTTACTTTTATTATTTACTATTTATTAAGCTGCTAAAGCATATTCTGATTTTTTATCTGCAATTATTTTTTTTTGGTTTTTTATCGAGGCCAACCATTCCTCGGCATGCTTTAAAATTTTTAGTAATTACGTCGAATCCAAAACAGCCCCATTTATAAAATTATATTTTTAAATTTTTTAAAAACAAGTGTTTTTAATTAAATTTTTTTTTTTTTTCCATTCTCTTTCCATAATAATTTTTCTTTTATCGTGTTGTTTTTTTCCTTTAGTTAAACAAATATTTAATTTAACCCAATTTTTTTTTCAATACATACACATAGGTACTATTGTGTAACCATCTTTTTTTATTTTATTAAATAAAAATAGTATTTCTCTTTTTTTAAGTAATAATTTAATTAAACGCGTTGATATTTTTTTTTTCTTATCTAAATTATTTATTGGATTAATTATTAAATTTAATAAATAAACATTTAAATTTTTAAATTTTATATAACTTTTTTCAATATTTAATTTACCTAATCTAATAGATTTTATTTCCCAACTTAATAATACTAAACCAACTTCAATTTTTTTTTCAATAAAATATAAAAAATTTATTTTTTTATTATATATTATATAAGATATTTTTTTTTTTTTCATATTAATTTGTAAATTTACATTTATTGTAAAATATTTTTTAAATATATATATTTTTTATAAAAAAGTATAATTGATTTAATTTATATTTTTCTAATATAGGTTTAATTAAAATATCGAGTTTTCCGTTTATTATTTCTTCTAAGCAATATAAAGTTAAATTAATTCTATGATCAGTAACCCGTCCTTTTGGAAAATTATATGTTCTTTTTCTATCTGAACGTTCTCCACTTCCTAATAAATTTTTTCTTTTAATTGATTTTTTATTATTTTGTTTTGATAATTCTAATTTTTTAATACGTGCAATTAATACATCAAAAGCTTTTGATTTATTTTTATGTTGTGATCTTTCATTTTGACATTCTACTACAATATTAGTTGGTATATGTGTAATTCTTACTGCAGAATCTGTTGTATTTACATGTTGACCACCAGCCCCTGAAGATTTAAAAGTATCTATTTTAATATTATTTAAATTAATATTTTTAATTTCTGTTTTTTCTACTTCTGGTAAAATAGCAATTGTGCAAGTAGATGTATGAATTCTACCCTGTGTTTCTGTTTCTGGTATTCTTTGAACTCTATGACCTCCAGATTCAAACTTTAAATTATTAAATATATTTTTACCATTTATTTTTAAAATTATTTCTTTATAACCTTTATATTCACATTGATTTATATTTATTATTTGGGTTTTCCAATTTTTAATAATGGAATAATTATAATACATTTTATATAATTGTTTTGAAAATAACGATGCTTCATTTCCTCCTGTTCCAGCTCTAATTTCTAAAAAACAATTATTATTGTTTTTATCTATTTTTAATAAATATGTTAAAAATTTTTTTTCTAAATCTTCAATTTTTAAAAAAATTTTTTTTTTTTTAAAAAATTTATTTTGTTTTAATATATATTTTATATATTTTTTTCAATTATTAATTAAAAAATCAATTTTTTTTAATTTTTTATATTCCTGTGTTAATTTTTTTAAAAATTTATTATTATTTTTTATTTCTTCAATATTTAATATTTTCTTTATTTTTTTATAATTTTTACTTATTATTTTAAAATTTTTATAATATATTATTTTCATTATAAATACCTAAATTTTATATTAAATTTTTTAAAAAAAATTTTTTTAATTTTTAAATTTCATTTTTTAAAACTTTAACATTACCATTTTTTTTATTAACATTTTTTTTTTTTTTTTTTTTTTTCGTTTCATCTAGAAAAAAATCCCTTGGCCCTGTGAAATGTCACTATGTCTATGTCTATCATCTAATTAAAATCAGTCTTTTTAGCGTGCGGTGATTTACACATTGGAAAATTATCTCTAGGTGTTAGACATCAGAATAACCTCAAGCGTAAGTTAACTAGAAAAAGCTAATGCTAATAATTTTGAGCATAGAAGTTTTTAGGATTGTTTCAGTTTTATTAATTTTTAGAAAGAACATCTATTCTAAGACTTTTCAATAATCCGTCCGTCAGATTTCTCTGGAGGATGGCATTGGTAAGAGCCTGACCATGAACCAGACAACATGCCAGGCGTAGGTGCCCCCAGCCAATCTTGCTAGCTATCGTGGCATTTAGCACTCGTTTTATTGGGTTTAGCTAAGCTGTTACTACAATAACATTCGTTCATTCATTTAATCTTAGGTCCTTCACCAAACTGTTTGTTGCTCAGTAATCCCCATCATCATCATACTCATCGTCATACTGATCATCTTCCGAGTCAGTCTCTGCTGCCGTGTCTTCATGTCAGGGTTGGACTCCGTGTCCATTGGTTCCCTTCTTGTATCCCTTGGTACTAGATACATCTGCCGTGCCTGATGGAGCCACGCTAGGTGGGATATACTTGTACCTGGCGAACACTTCACGCTTGAAATCGTTCATGAGGAGACGGTTGTAATTGTTTTGCACCTGCAAAAATGTCGTAAAATTGAACAATTTCAAATAATATGGATCCAAGTCAACTCAGATTCAGAGAATGAATGTTGGTTAAGGTCAGCTCCAAATGTTCCTATCCACGCGTTTCCTGTACTAATGACACTTTGTGTTTAACATGCAGTTTATGGCTACTTTTCTTGCAAATGACCTAACCGTTCGCCCTGGTTCCTAGTGCAAGTTTAGAGTATCTTTTGTCATAGTTATCTTTGTTCAGAAAAAGCTTCTAATCCGTTTCTAATCTAAACTCTGCTGTATGTCATACGGTTTGTTTCACATAAAAAAAGACCACAGAGGTGTCTTCTAGAATTATGGTCTGGGCCCTATTCCTAGAAACTTCGGAACTCCGAACTCCGCGCTTTTACAGTGGTGACAGCTCATTTTTTCAAAGATTTCTAAAGAACTTCGGAGTAATTTTAGCCAAATAACCCATGATACAAAGATAGTAGACAAGGTAGGCCATTGCGCATGTTATCACTTGTCACTCGATGACGTCATCCAGTGACAAAAATGTTTGATTACCCAAAACTCGAGTTTGCATAACTCCTTCCCAATAAAATTGGTATTTTTGGAATCGTGAGAATATATCGCTTCTAATTAGGTACAATTCGAGGTCATAAAATGTATGAGTCTCGAAAAAAGTGTGAGTCAATATCTATGCGCAGAACGAACGCGTTTTGGTAATCGGGACGAGACCCCCTGCAAATAACCTGTGTCAACACTGTAAAAGGTGTGCAGAATTATCTTTTAAACAAAGTTAAATTAGATGAATTAGTATTTTTATTAACCGTGCCTTGGTTATGAATGTTATGATCGTGAAAGGATTCCATTTGTAATTTAAATGAAATAAAATTATGAATAATTAATTACCTCTCGCCAAGGAGGTCTTTGTTTCTTGTTCAATAGACCCCAATGACAGTTGAACACAGGAGATAGTACTTTGAACGTGTAACCCGCAATGAACATTTCATACACCTGAAAACAGACATCATGAGTGACATGAGTCGTTGTAGACCATTTCCATTCCCACTTTCCGTCATACTGGTATTCTGAGAATACCACCCTTAGAACAGCACTTTCAGTAGTTTAAGATCAAATTGCTCAAATATTCTTCTACATAGTTGTCTTCATTTGACACCATCATAGTGGTATCCCCAGAAGACCACATAGTTTTCTTTTCGAAAAAGGTGAAGAGCCTCTTTTTATCTTCCTCTTTTTGATTTTTTTTGAAAAATGCTGCGACGGAAAGGGTTAAAAGTTTCATAATAAAAAGCTCAAAACCGACCTCAGTGGCTCAGTGGTAACACGGCGGACTCGTAATCTGGAGGTCGGTGGTTCGAGTCCAGCCAGCTGCAGAATTTGACTTTGATAATTTGATAAGGAATGGTTTTTTTTAATATATATATTTTTAACAATTAATTTAATATTTCTTTTTTTACAAAATAAATAACAATGTTTAACCCAAATATTAGAATTAATATTTAAATTATGATTTATATGTATAGCTCTTAATTTTATATTTTTAAAATATTTTTTATTTAATTCAAATAATATTTGTAAAAGTGCACTTGAATCTAATCCACCACTATAAGCAATTAAATATTTTTTTTTATCTTTTATTTTTTTAATAACTTTTTTAATTAAATATTTATTATTCATTATTAATATTATATATAATATATTTTAAATTAAATTAAATAATTAAATATTTCATTTATTATTTATATAATAAATTTATTTTAAAAATTTTTTTAAAAAATAATTTATTATATACTTATTATTTTTAGATATAAAAAATTTTTAAAATATTTTAATATAATTAATATATAATTTAATAATATATTTAATTTTTAAAATATTTAATATTTTTAAAAAATTTATTTTAATTATTTTAATAATTTATATTTTCTTAATAATTAAATTTTTAAAAATAAATTATACTAATATAAAATAATTAAATAATTTAAATTTATATTTTATATAAATTTAATATATTATTAATACAATTTTAAAATATATTATTTTAAAATATATATTTTTTTAAAAAAATTATAATAAATTTTATTTTAATATAAATTTTTATATAATATATAAATTTATTTTATAATATTTAAAAAACAAATTATAATATATTATAATTTAAAATAAAATATTTTAAAAATAATTAATATTTTAAGGATTTTAAAATGGCTAAAATTATAGGAATTGATTTAGGTACTACTAATTCATGTGTAGCAGTTATAGAAAATAATAAAGCTAAAGTAATAGAAAATTCAGAAGGTGATCGTACTACACCTTCAGTAATTGCTTATACTAAAAATGGCGAAATTTTAGTTGGTCAATCAGCTAAAAGACAAGCTATAACAAATCCCAAAAATACTTTATTTGCTATTAAAAGATTAATTGGTAGACGTTTTCAAGATAATGAAATTAAAAAAGATAAAAATATTATGCCATACAATATAATTGCTTCTGAAAACGGAGACGCATGGTTAGATATTGAAGGTAAAAAAATAGCTCCCCCTCAAATTTCTGCTGAAATTCTAAAAAAAATGAAAAAAACAGCAGAAGATTATTTAGGTGAAATAATTACTGAAGCTGTTATTACAGTACCAGCATATTTTAATGATTCTCAAAGACAAGCAACTAAAGACGCAGGAAGAATAGCAGGTTTAAAAGTAAAACGTATAATAAATGAACCTACAGCTGCTGCTTTAGCATATGGTTTAGATAAAAAAGTAGGAAATAGAACTATTGCTGTTTATGATTTAGGTGGTGGAACTTTTGATATTTCTATTATAGAAATAGATGAAGTAGATGGTGAAAAAACATTTGAAGTTCTTTCAACAAATGGTGATACACATTTAGGAGGTGAAGATTTTGATAATAGATTAATTAATTATTTAGTAAAAGAATTTAAAAAAGATCAAGGTATAGATTTAAGAAATGATTCATTATCAATGCAGCGTTTAAAAGAATCTGCTGAAAAAGCAAAAATTGAATTATCTTCAACACAACAAACTGAAGTAAATTTACCTTATATTACTGCAACTTCAACTGGTCCTAAACATATGAATATAAAAATAACACGGGCAAAATTTGAATCTCTTGTTGAAGATTTAATAAATAACTCAATTATACCTCTTAAAATTGCTTTAAAAGATGCAAAATTATCTATTGAAAATATTCAAGATATTTTATTAGTTGGGGGACAAACTCGTATGCCAATGGTTCAAAGAAAAGTAGCTACTTTTTTTAAAAAAGAGCCTAAAAAAGATATTAATCCAGATGAAGCTGTAGCTATTGGTGCTGCAATACAAGGGGGTGTTTTATCAGGTGAAGTAAAAGATGTTTTATTATTAGATGTTACTCCGTTATCTTTAGGTATTGAAACAATGGGGGGTGTGATGACAACTTTAATAAATAAAAATACTACTGTTCCTACAAAACATAGTCAAATATTTTCAACTGCTGAAGATAATCAATCTGAAGTTACTATACATGTTTTACAAGGAGAACGTAAAAGAGCAAATAATAATAAATCTTTAGGACAATTTAATCTTGATGGTATTAATTCTGCTCCTAGGGGTATACCTCAAATTGAAGTAACATTTGATATAGATGCTGATGGAATATTACATGTTTCTGCTAAAGATAAAAAAACTAAAAGAGAACAAAAAATTAAAATTAAAGCATCATCTGGATTAAAAGAATCAGAAATTAAAAAAATGGTAAATGATGCTGAAATTAATGCTGAATCTGATAGAAAATTTGAAGAAATAGTTCAAATTAGAAATCAAGCTGATCATATTATACATAGTACAAAAAAACAATTATCTTCTGTGAAAGATAAATTATCATCTGATGAAATTATAAATATTGAAAATTCTATTAAAGAATTAGAAGAAGTAATTAAAAAAGAAGATAAATTATCTATTGAAAATAAAATTGAATCTTTAATGAAAATATCTGAAAAATTATTAACTCTTTCACAAAAACAAAATAATAATTCAAATTCAAATTCAAATTCAAATAATAATAATAATGTTAATGTTAATAATAAAGAAAATAATGTTGTCGATGCTGATTATGAAGAAATAAAAGATAAAAAGTAAATTAATTTAAATTTTAATTTTTTATAAATTAATAATGGGTATAGAAAAATCTATACCCATTATTTTTAAATAGGTAAAAAATGTCAAAAAAAGATTATTATGATTTACTTGGATTATCAAAAACTTCAAATTATACAGAAATTAAAAGAGCTTATAAACGTTTAGCTATGAAATACCATCCAGATAGAAATAAAGAAAAAAATGCTGAAAAACGTTTTAAGGAAATTAAAGAAGCTTATGAAATTTTAAGTGATGAAAATAAAAGAAAAGCATATGATCAATATGGTCATGATGCATTTAATCAATCTTATGATAATAATAATTTTAATACTGAAACCAGTTTTAGCGATATTTTTGGTGATGTCTTTGGTGATATATTCGGGGATAATCGTAGTAAAAATGTTAATAAAGGTTCTGATTTAAAATATAATATAGAATTAACTTTAGAAGAATTAGTAAAAGGTATTAATAAAGAAATTAATATACAAACTTTAATAAAATGCAAAAGTTGTAATGGAATAGGTTCAAAAAAAGGGAGTTCACCAATAAATTGTTTAACATGTCATGGAAACGGTCAAATTCAAATAAAAAGAGGTTTTTTTACATTTCAACAAACTTGCCCAAAATGTAATGGTTCAGGTAAAATTATTAAAAATTTATGCCATAATTGTAATGGATATGGAAGAATTAAAAAATTTAAAAATCTTTCAATTAAAATTCCAAAAAATTTAAATTCTGGTGATACTGTTCGTATTTCTGGGGGGGGTGAAGCAGGTAAAAGAGGTGGGATATCGGGTGATTTATATATTCAAATTAAAGTTAAAGAACATGCTATTTTTAAACGAGAAAATAATAATTTATATTGTGAAATTCCAATTAACTTTTCAAAAGCAATTTTGGGGGGTGAAATAGAAGTTCCTACTTTAGATGGACGTATAAAATTAAGAATACCTCCAGAAACTCAAACTGGAAAATTATTTCGTATTCGAGGGATGGGTATAAAATCTTCAAATAATAAATTTAAAGGTGATTTATTATGTAAAGTTATTATTGAAACTCCTATTAATTTAAATGAAAAACAAAAAAAATTTATTGATAATTTTGATAAAAGTTTAAATAAAAATCAATATATTAAAAATACTCCAAAATTAAATAATTTTATTAAAAAAGTAAAAATTTTTTATGAAAATTTAAAATAAAAAATTTTTTTATTTTAAATTAAAATCAATTTAAAATTTTTACTTTATAATATTTTTAAAATATTAATTTAATTTAATTTAAATAATTAATTTTAATATAAATTTTATTTTATTTATTATTATTTTAAAATAATATAATTTATTTTATTAAAATTTATTAAATGTTTTCAAAATATTTTAATTTTTATATATTATTTATTTAATTATAATAATATTATGGAATAAATAATTTATTTATTATATCCATATATTATGAAAGTTTCCATTTTTATCAATACGTTTATATGTATGTGCTCCAAAATAATCACGTTGTGCTTGTATTAAATTTGTTGGTAAATTTGCACATCTATAACTATCGTAATATGCTATTGAAATATTAAATGCTGGTGTTGATATACCTGACTGTATTGAATACGAAATTATATCACGAATTGAGTATTGATATTTGTTAACAATATTTTTAAAATATTTTGCTAATAAAATATTTTGAATATTTGAGTTTTTTAAATATACTTTAATTATATTTTCTATAAGTTTAGATCTTATAATACATCCTGATCTAAAAATTTTAGCTATTTTACTATAATTTAAATTCCAATTATATTTTTTTGAAGCTTTTGTTAATTGTGAAAATCCCTGTGCATAAGAAATTATTTTACTAAAATAAAGAGCTTTTCTTATTTTTTCTATAAAATTAATTTTATTTTTAATTTTATTTTTAATAATAGGGCCAATTAAAATTTTAGAAGCTATCAAACGTTGGTTTTTCATATTTGATAAATATCGTGCAAAAACAGATTCTGTAATTAAACATAACGGTTCTTTTAAATCTAAAGCATCTTTACACATCCATTTACCTGTACCTTTACTATCTGCTATATCTAATATAAAATCAATTAAATATTTTTTTTTTTTATACTTAGTAATTAAAATATTTTTTGTTATTTCAATTAAATAACTATTTAATTCTCCATTATTCCAATTTTCAAAAATTTTACTTATTTCTTTATTATTTAAATTTAAACCTTTTTTTAATATAAAATAAGTCTCAGATATTAATTGCATATCACTATATTCTATACCATTATGTATCATTTTAACATAATGCCCAGATCCATTTTTCCCAATATAATTTACACATGGTTCATTTTTATAAGATGCTGCTATTTTTTTTAAAATAGGTGAAATTATTTTGTAAGCTTTTTTATCTCCCCCAGGCATTATTGCTGCTCCCATTAATGCTCCTTTTTCTCCACCAGAAATACCAGCCCCAATATAATAAAATCCCTTTTTATTTAATTCATAATTTATTTTAATACTGTTTTTATAATAAGTATTTCCACAATCTATAATTATATCTTTTTTATCAATAAATTTTATTAAATATTTAATTACTTCATTTGTAGCATTACCTGATTTTACCATAATAAAAATTCTTCTAGGTTTTATTATTGATTTTACAAAATTTTTAAGTGTATAATATGGTTTTATATTTTTATTAGGATTATCTAAAATAACATCATTTGTATTTTTTGGTGTTCGATTAAATATTGAAACTGTATATCCTTTATTTTCTATATTTAAAGCTAAATTTCTACCCATAACTGCCATTCCAATAACACCAATTTGTTGTTTAAACATAAAACCCTAAAATAACTTTTTAAAAAATATAAATTTAATTTATATTCTTTAAAAATATTTTAAATATTAAATATTAATATTTTATTAATAAATATTTTTAAATTTTATATAACATATTTTATTTTATAATGGATTAAAATATTATTAAAAAAATTAATTTATTAAGTTTTAATTATCAAAAAATTTTTTTACTTTTTATTATATTAGGAGAAAAATCTTTTCGTTCTAAACAAATAATAAAATATATATACAATTTTAATGAAAATAATTTAAATTTAATTAAAAATATAAATAAAAAAACATTTTTTAAAATTAATAAAATTATGAATATAAATATTTTAAATATTTTTAAAATTAAATATTCATATGATGGAACTATTAAATTTATAATGGAAATAAATAAACAAAAAATTGAAACTATTTATATACCTGAAAAAACTCGTGCCACTTTATGTATATCTTCACAAATTGGGTGTTCTTTAGGTTGTAAATTTTGTTTAACTGGTAAACAAGGTTATAATAGAAATTTATATACATCTGAAATTATTAGTCAAATTTGGAATGTTATTAAATTTGTTAAAATTAAAAAATTACATTTTATTACAAATATAGTTATAATGGGTATGGGTGAACCTTTATTAAATTTTAAAAATATTATATCTGCAATATTAATTATGTTTGATAAATATTGTTTTAATTTTTCTAAACGTCGTATAATTTTATCTACTGTAGGAATATTGCCAATTTTAAATAAATTAAAAAAATTTATTGATATTAAATTAGCTTTATCATTACATGCGTCAAATAATAAAATACGTAATATTATAATACCATTAAATAAAAAATATAATATTGAAAATATTTTAAAATCAATTAAAAATTATATTAAAAATTCAAAAACTAATAAAAACGGTGTAACAATTGAATATATTATGTTAAAAGGTATTAATGATAAATATAAATATGCACATCAATTAGCTTTTATTTTAAAAAATATATTATGTAAAATTAATTTAATTCCATTTAATAATTTTTTAGGTTCAAAATACTTATGTAGTTCTTATAATAGAATATATAATTTTTCAAGAATATTATTAAAATATGGTTTTATTACTATTATTAGAAAAAATAGAGGTTCTGATATTAATGCTGCTTGTGGACAATTATCTGGTGAAGTATTTAATCGTATTAATTTATTAAATTTTAAAAAATAATTATAAATTTTAAATTTTAAAATAATAACATATTTAATAATTATTATTTTGTTATAATAAATTTATTTTAATATAATATAATTTATTATTTTAATAACAAATTTAAATTTATAGAAATTTAAGTGATTAAAAAAATAAATTCTATTCGTGGTATGAATGATTTATTACCTATTGAAACTCATTTATGGCAGAAAATTGAAAATATTATTAAAAATATAATTATTTCTTATGGTTATAATGAAATTAGATTACCTATTCTTGAAAAAACTTTATTATTTAAACGTACAATAGGTAATCAAACTGATGTAATTAAAAAAGAAATGTTTTCTTTTAATAATCGTAATATGGAAAATATAACTTTAAGACCAGAAGCTACTGTTAGTTGCGTAAGATCAGGTATTGAACATAGTTTTTTATATAAAAAAGAAAAACGTTTGTGGTATATTGGACCTATGTTTAGATATGAAAGACCTCAAAAAGGGAGATATAGGCAATTTAATCAATTTGGAATTGAAGTTTTTGGTTTATTAGGTCCACAAATTGATGCTGAGTTAATTTTAATAACTTCTAGGATATGGAAAATTTTAGGTTTATCTAATTATATTTCTTTAGAAATTAATACAATAGGTTCATTAAAAACTAGAAAAAAATATAGTAATGATTTAATAATCTTTTTTAAACGAAATATTAATTTATTAGATTCAGAAAGTATTAAAAAAATATATAAAAATCCAATACATATATTAGATTCTAAAAATATTAAAACACAAAAATTAATTAAACAAGCTCCATGTATTATAAAATATTTAAGTATAAAATCTAAAATTCATTTTTATAAATTATGTAAAATATTAAAAAATGTTGGAATTAAATATAATGTAAATAAATATATTATGAGAGGTTTAGAATATTATAATTATACAGTTTTTGAATGGGTGACTAAAAATATAAATTTTAAAAGTACTATTTGTGGAGGAGGAAGATATGATAAATTAGTTGAGCAATTAGGGGGGGGGAAAATTCCAGCTATAGGTTGTGCAATAGGTTTAGAAAGATTAATATTATTAATTAAAAAAATTAAAAATATTGTACAATATAATTTAAAAATAAATATTAATATAATTTCTTTTAATAATTTTAATATTAAATTTAATGTTATTAAATTAGTTGAATATATTCATGATAAATTACCAAAATTAAAAATATTTACAAATTATAATAATTTAAATATTAAAAAACAATTAATTAATTCTAATAATATTTTTTCAAGTTTTGCGATAATAATTGGTAAAAATGAAATATATAATAAAGCTTTAATAATTAAAAATATAAATAATAAAATGCAATTAATATTACCTGTTAATGAAATTTGTTTATATCTCAAAATTTTATTTTAATAAAATTTATATAATTTTTATTAATTTAATATTTTTAAATTTATATTTATATTTTAAAATTATTGGAGTTATAATGTTTCCTATTATAACAATTATTGGCAGATCAAATGTTGGAAAATCTACTTTATTTAATTATTTATTATGTAAAAAAAAATCTTTAGTTAATAATACTAAAAATTTGACACGAGATAGAAATTATGGATATATTAAAATTAAAAATATTAATTTTATTATTATTGATACTGGTGGAATTGATAATTTAAAAGATGAAATTCAAATTAAAGTTGCTGCTCAAACATTTTTGTCAATTAAAGAAAGTAATATTATATTATTTTTAGTAAATGCTTTTGATGGTTTATTATTAGAAGATAAAATATTTAATAAATATATTTATGA
The DNA here is from genome assembly GCA_052400135.1 of Enterobacteriaceae bacterium. GTDB lineage: Bacteria > Pseudomonadota > Gammaproteobacteria > Enterobacterales > Enterobacteriaceae_A. The sequence continues at coordinate 88,573 of CP181165.1, read as the reverse complement.
ATTTAAAGATAAAATTTTTTTAGTAGCTAATAAAATAGATAAATTAAATTATAAAACAATAAATTTAAATTTTTTATCACTTGGTTTAACTAAAGAAATATATCCTATTTCTGCATATAATGGTTATGGTATTGATTTTCTTTTTAAAAAAATTTTAGTTTTTTTAAAATATACTAAAGATAAAAAAAAAAAAAAAAATATAACTGATAAAAATTTATTAATAAAACTTGTTATTATAGGTAAACCAAATGTTGGAAAATCTACTTTAATAAATTATATTTTAAATGAAGAAAGAATGATTATACATAATTTACCAGGTACAACTAATGATTGTATTTATATTCCATTTATTTATAAAAATATTAAATATATTATTATAGATACTCCTGGAATTACAAATTTTAATAATAATATTTTTCCAATATTTAAAATTTTAAAAATTATTAAAAAAACAGATATAATATTGTTATTGTTTGATATAAATCATACTATATCTAATAAAGATTTATTATTATTGAATTTTATTATTAAAAATGGTAATTCTATAATTATAATTTTTAATAAATTAGATAAAATTAATAAATTAAAATATACTAAAATTAAAGAAAATATAAAAAATCGTTTGAAATTTATTAAAAATACTAATATTGAATTTATTTCTGGGTTATATGGTACTGGAATAAATAATTTATTTAAATCAATAAAAACAACTTATTTTTCATCTAGGAAAAAAATAAATACATCTATATTAAATCAAATTATGAATAATGCTATTATAAAACATCAACCACCTTTATTAAATAAGAAATATGTTAAATTAAAATATGTACATTTAGGTAATAATAATCCATTTACAATTATTATACATGGTAATAAAGTAAAAAACATATCAAGTTTATATAAAAAATATTTAATTAATTATTTTAAAAAAACATTAAATATTTTAGGTACTAAAATTGTATTAAAATTTAAAGAAAGTAATAATCCATATTTAAAAAAAAAAAATAAAATATAATTAAATAATATTTTAAAATACACTGAGGTGCCTGGATTTGAACCAGGGATACCGGTATCAAAAACCGGTGCCTTAACCACTTGGCTACACCCCATTATATACGGGAGACGAGATTTGAACTCGTACACTATAAGTGCCAGAACCTAAATCTGGTGCGTATACCAAATTTCGCCACTCCCGCATATTAGCTACGACAGGATTTGAACCTGTGACCTCATCATTATGAGTAATGTGCTCTAACCTACTGAGCTACGTAGCTATTTATTTATATTTGTAATTAATTATATTAAAAAAATTATTAATAATCAAGTTAAATATTTTATATATTAAAATTTAATTTAAATAAAAATTTAAAATAAATAATTTTTTATAAAAATTAAAATAATAAATTTTAAAAAATATAAATGCATAATATAGGTATATTTTTTGGTAGTGATACTGGTAATACTAAAAAAATTTCAAAAATAATACAAAAAAAAATAGGAAATTGTTCTAAAATATATAATATATCTAAAATTAATAAAAAAAAAATAGAAGATTGTAATATATTATTATTTGGAATACCTACTTGGTATTATGGTGAACCTCAATATGATTGGTTCAAATTTTTCCCAATTTTAAAAAAAATTAATTTTAAAAATAAATATGTGGCTTTATTTGGTTGTGGTGATCAAGAAGATTATTCTGAATATTTTTGTGACGCCTTAAAATATATTTATGATATTATTTTGCCTCTTGGAGCTAATATAATAGGTTATTGGGATAATATAGGATATTTTTTTGAAAAATCAAAAAGTTTATTAATTAATAATAAATTTATAGGTTTAATAATTGATGAAGATAGACAACCAGAAATGACTAATATTAGAATTAATAAATGGATAATAATATTAAAAAATGATTTAAAATTAAATGGAATATTAATTTAATTTTAAAAATTATATTATAACAAATGCCCCATTTTTTTTTTTTTAATTTTTAAATATTTTTTATTATTAGGATTAAGACCTGTTATTAAAGGTAATCTTTCTGTTACAGTTATTCCTAATTTTGTTAAAATTTTAATTTTTTTGGGATTATTAGTTAAAAGTTTAATTTTATATACATTAATTAATTTTAAAATATCAGCACATATTGTAAAATCTCTTTCATCATCAGCAAAACCCAATTTATTATTTGCTTCTACTGTATCAAAACCTTTATCTTGTAAATAATATGCTTTAATTTTATTTGATAAACCAATATTTCTTCCTTCTTGTCTATGATACAATAATATTCCAGCTCCTTCTTTATTTATTTTTTTAAATGCATATTTTAATTGAAAACCGCAATCACATCTTAAACTAAATAAAGCATCACCAGTTAAACATTCTGAATGTATACGTGATAATACAGAATATTTTTTTTTGATATCTCCTAATATTAATGCTAAATGTTCTTTACCAGTTTGTAATTCTTCAAAACCTATCATTAAAAAATTACCCCAAGGGGTAGGTAACTTAGTTTCTGCTATTTTTTTAATTTTCATTATTTCACCAATTTAAAATCTTTTTATATTAATTTAATTTAATGAATAAATTTATTTATTTATATTTATTAAAATAAATAAAATATTTTAGAATTTTAGTTTTTAAAAATATTATTTTGTAATAATAAATAAATATTATTATTATAATTTTATATAATTAATTATTAAATTATAAATAATTTTTTATAAAATATATTTATAATTTTTAAATATTTTATAAAAAAATATTTAATTTAAATGTTTAAGAGATTTTTTATGTTTTTTAATAATAAAAAAAAAATAACTGTTGGTATATCTGGAGGTGTAGATTCATCTATTGCACTTTATATTTTAATTAAAATGGGATATAAAATTATTGCTATATATATGCAAAATTGGGAAGAAAATATTAAAAATAAAAAATGTTCTTTTTATAAAGATTTATGTGATTCTAAAAATATTTGTAATAAATTTAATATAATTTTTAAAAATGTCAATTTTTCATCAGAATATTGGGAAAATGTTTTTATTTTATTTTTAAAAGAATATAATAGGGGAAATACACCTAATCCAGATATTTTATGTAATAAAGAAATTAAATTTAAAATTTTTTTAAATTATGCTATTAAAAATATTAATACTAATTATATAGCTACCGGACATTATGCAAATATTAAAAAATTTAAACAAAATTTTTATATTTTATGTGCATTTGATATTAAAAAAGATCAAAGTTATTTTTTACATAATTTAAATTTTAGAAAATTTAAAAAAATTTTGTTCCCTATTTGTTTTTTAAAAAAATATGAATTACGTTATATAGCTAAAAAACTTAAATTAATTAATTTTAATAAAAAAGATTCAACTGGAATTTGTTTTATTGGTAAAAGAAATTTTAATAATTTTATTAGTAAATTTTTATATATTAAACCTGGTTTAATAATTACAATAAATAATCAAATTATTGGTACTCATAAAGGTATAATGTATTTTACTATAGGACAAAGAAAAGGTTTAGGAATTGGGGGTTTTAAAAAAAATCAAAAACCATGGTATGTAATAGAAAAAAAAAAAAGAAATATTTTTGTTGTTCAAAATAAAAAACATTATTTATTATTTTCAAAAAATTTAATTACTAAAAAAGTATATTGGAATAAAAATAAATTTTTGTGTAAACCATTTATATGTTTTATAAAAACCCGTTATTGTCAAAAAAAAATTTTAAGTATTATTATTCCTATTGATACAAAATATATTATTGTTATTTTTAAAAAACCAATTTTATCAATTACTAAAAGTCAATTTGTTGTTTTTTATTTAGGCAAATTTTGTTTAGGTGGAGGAATTATTGAATTTAAGACATTTTTATAATTTTAAAATTTTTTATAAAATTTAGTAAATTAATAATTTTATAATTATATTATATAAATTAAAATATTTTAATTTTATAAATATTTTAAAATTATTTAAATAAATAATTTATACATTATTTATATAATTTTATTTAAATTTTTTTTTGGAATTATATGAATAATTGGGTTATTGGTAAAGTTTTAAATGTTGAAAAATATACAAATAATTTATTTAAAATTTTTATTAAAGCTACTATAAATAAATTTATATCAGGACAATTTACAAAAATATCATTTAAAATTAAAAATAATTATATTCAACGAGCTTATTCATTTGTTAATAATTCTAAAAATTCGATTTTAGAATTTTATATTTTATTTATTCCGAATGGTAAATTAAGTTATAAATTGTTTAATTTAAAAAAGAGTTCAAAATTAATAATTTCTAAAAAATCATTTGGTTTTTTTATATTAAAAGAAATACCTAAATTTAAAACATTATGAATGATTTGTACAAATACTGGTATTGGACCATATTTATCAATATTATATGAAAATAAAAATTTAGAGAAATTTAAAAATTTAGTTTTAATTCAATCTAATAAATTTTTAAAAAATTGTAATTATAATTTAGAAATTAAAAAATTAAGAGATAATTATTATGGTAAATTACGTATTTTAAATATTATTAGTCAAGAAAAAATTTTCGGTACTTTAAATTGTCATATAGATAAACTTATCAAAAATGGAATTTTAGAAAAAATTATCGGTTTAGGTTTAGATTATAGAAAAAGTCATGTTATGCTTTGTGGTAATCCTTCAATGATTAAAGATACTAAAAATATATTAATAAATCTTAGAAATATGAAAATTAATTTTCGATATAAAAAAGGAAATATAACAATTGAAAGATATTGGTAATTTTAATCAATTATTTAAAATATATATTTTAAATTTTTCATATAAGAACATAAAATTTTTGGGATTTCTACCTCTCCATTTTTTTTTTGGTAATTTTCTAATATTGCTGCTAATGTTCTACTAACAGCTAAACCAGAAGCATTTAAAGTATGTACTAAAAATTTTTTATTATTTTCTTTATATTTAGTATTCATACGTCTTGCTTGAAAATCGGTCATATTTGAGCATGATGAAATTTCACAGTATTTTTTAAGAGAAGGCATCCAAACTTCTAGATCATATGTTTTAGAAGAACTAAAACTTAAATTTTTTGCACATAATAAAATTTTTCTGTATGGTAATTTTAATAATTGTAAAATTTTTTCGGCATGTTTTGTAATTTCTTCTAAAATATCCATAGAATATTTATTTGATACTATTTGTACTATTTCAACTTTATCAAATTGAATCATTCTAATTAATCCTTGATTTTCTTTTCCATATGATATATTTTCTGCTCTAAAACATGGGGTATTTGTTATTAATTTTAAAGGTAAATTTTTAATACCTAGAATTTTATTATTAAAAAAATTAGTTAATGGTACCTCTCCTGTCGGAATTAATGTATATTTATTATTTTTATTTAATTTATCATAATATTTAATATGTAATAATTTTTTTTTAAAATTGGGTAATTGACCTGTGCAATATAATGTATTTTTATTAACTAAATATGGTACATATGTTTCTAAATAACCATGTTTTTCAACATGTAAATCTATCATAAAATTAATAAGTGCTCTATGCATTTGAGCAATTTTTCCTTTCATTATTACAAAACGTGAAGAACTTAATTTTACTGATGTTTTAAAATCTAAACCATTTAATTGTTTACCAATATACATATGATTATATAATTTATATTTTTTATTAATTGGTTTTCCCCATAATTTTATTATTTTATTTTTATTATTTAAAATTGAATTATCTGGTAAATTAGGAATAATAGATAAATAATTAATTAATTTTTTTATACTTAATTTATATTTTTTTTTTATAATATTTTTGTTTTTTTTAAATATTTTATTTATATTTTCTTTTTTTTTAATAATTTGCAATTGTTCTATTTTTAATTGTAATATTTTTTTATATTTTTTAATAAATATTAAAAATTCGATATTTAAATTAAAAATTTTTAAATTTAACTTTTTTTTTGTTATTATTAAATTATTATATTTTAATAATTTTTGTTTTATCATTAATAAATCCATTATTATAATTTAATTTTAATAAGTTTTTAAAAATTTTTTTAAAATTAATAAAATTAGAATTTATGTAAATATATTTATATAATAATAATATATATTTTTATAAGGTTTATAAATGATAAAATATATTAAAAAAAAAATATTTATAAAAAATAAAGTAACTATAATAAAACCAGTATTTTATATACTAGGTGCAATTGCTGTTTCACATTTTTTTAATGATATAATTCAATCTTTATTATTATCAATTTATCCAATTTTACAAAAAAATTTCAGATTAAGTTTTAGACAAATTGGTTCTATTACACTTACCTATCAATTAACGGCATCTTTATTACAACCAATTATTGGATTTTATATAGATAAATATCCACAACCCTTTTCTTTATTAATAGGTATGGGATTTATGTTTTTAGGTTTATTATTACTTTCTTTTGCTAATACTTTTTATTTAATTTTAATAGTTGCAGCATTAGTTGGAACTGGTTCATCAATATTTCATCCAGAATCTGCTAGAGTAGCTAGTATGGCTTCAGGGGGAAGGTATGGTTTAGCACAATCTTTATTACAAGTTGGTGGTAATTTTGGTAGTGCATTTGGTCCATTACTTGCAGCAATAATTATTGTACCATATGGTATAAAATATATAATATGGTTTAATTTAATAGCTTTAATATCTATGATAATTTTATTTAAAGTAGGTAAATGGTATAAAGAAAAACATTATAAATCTATAATTAAAAAAATATCAAAAAGTAAATTTAAATTTTCTTATAAAAAAATTTTATATTCAATGTTAATTTTGTTTTTATTATTATTCTCAAAATATTTTTATCTTATTAGTATTAGTAGTTATTATACATTTTTTTTAATTAATAAATTTGGTATTTCAGTACAAAATGCTCAAATGCATTTATTTTTATTTTTATTTTCTATTACTTTAGGTAGCATGATTGGTGGACCTTTAGGTGATAAAATTGGAAGAAAATATATTATTCTAACCTCTATTTTTGGTGCTGCTCCATTTACTATTATTTTACCATATGTATCTTTAACTTGGATAGGTATTTTAACAATGGTTATTGGTTTTATAATGGCTTCTGCTTTTTCTTCAATTTTAATATATTCTCAAGAATTAATTCCAGGTAAATTTGGTACCGTTTCTGGTATATTATTTGGTTGTGCTTTTGCTATTAGTGGGTTAGGGGCTGTTATATTAGGATATATTGCTGATTCTTCAAGTATTAATTTTGTTTATAAAATATGTTCTTTTTTACCATTAATTGGAATTTTTGCTGTTTTTTTACCTGATAAAGTTTCTAAAAAAAATTAATTTCAAAACATTTTAATTATATAAATATAATTAAAATAATTATTTTTATATTTTATTATTTTAATATTTTTTATTTATTAATAATATATTTTTATAACTTAATTTTTTATTAATTTTTAATTTTATAAAATGAAAGAATTAATTTATGGTATTCATACTATTGAAAATTTATTAAATTTTTCACCTGAAAGATTTATAAAAGTTTTTATTTATAATAAACGTAAAGATTTTAAAATAAAAAAAATTATTAATAATTTTAAAAAAAAAAATATTTTAATTGAATTTCACTCGCGTATTTTTTTAAATAAAAAAATTAAAATATTATCACATCAAGGAATAATTGCAGAAATATATAAAATAAAAAAATATTATGAAAAAAATATTTATAATATTTTAAAAAATATTAATAAACCACTATTATTAATTTTAGATTGTATTACTGATCCTAGAAATTTAGGAGCATGTATAAGAAATGCTTATGCTACAGGTGTAAATATAATTATAATTCCAAAAAATAATTCAGCTAAATTAACACCATTAGTTAAAAAAGTTTCTTGTGGTGCTACTGATAATATACCGATAATTAGTGTAATTAATTTATCTAGAACTTTAATTTTTTTAAAAAAAATGAATATTAATATAATAGGAACTTCTCATAAAAATAATAATATTTTTTATAAAATTAATTTTAATATTCCTATTGCTTTAATTTTTGGATCTGAAAATAAAGGATTACGTAAATTAACAACTAAATTTTGTGATAAATTAATAAATATTCCAATGTTTGGTAATATTTCTTCTCTTAATGTTTCTGTTTCTGTTGGAGTATTATTATTTGAAGTTATACGACAACGTTATTTTATTTAAAATTTAATATTTTTAAAAAATAACTTGATTTTTTCAAAATTATTAATATACTTTAATAATATTTTAAAAAGGAGTATTATATGATTTTAAATAAATATAATAAAGAATGTTTCAATAAAATATCATCTTTAGTACCAATGGTTACAGAAAAAACTTTATCTGGTGAAAGAATGTTTGATATTTTTTCACGTTTATTAAAAGATCGTATTATTTTTTTAACTGGTATAATAGATGATTATGTAGCTAATTTAATTACAGCACAATTATTATATCTTGAATCAAATAATCCAGAAAAAGATATTTATATGTATATAAATTCACCTGGGGGAATTATAACATCTGGGATGTCAATTTATGATACTATGCAATTTGTAAAATCAGATATAAGCACAATGTGTATTGGGCAAGCGTGTTCAATGGGTGCTTTTTTATTAATGGCAGGGGCAAAAAAAAAACGTTTTTGCTTACCTAATTCTTCAATAATGATACATCAACCTTTAGGTGGTTATAAGGGACAGGTAAGTGATATTGAAATACATACTAAAGAAATTTTAAAAATTAAAAAAAATTTAAATTTATTAATTTCAAAACATACAGGGCAACCTATTAATAAAATAAATTTAGATACAGAGCGTGATTTTTTTATGGATTCTAAAGAAGCATTAAATTATGGTATAATAGATAAAATTTATACACATCGTAAATAAATTATTTAAATATGTTAGTAAATAATTTTATTTACTAATATAATTATTTAAATATGTTAGTAAATAATTTTATTTACTAATATAATTTAAAATAATTAAGGATAATTAATGGCAAGAAGATATATTAAAAAAGAATATAAACCAAATTGTTCGTTTTGTGGTGAAAACCAAAAAATATTACGTGTATTAATTTCTGGTCCATCTGTTTATATATGTGATTTATGTATTAGTATTTGTAGTGAAATGATATTTAAAGAATTTGAAGAATATATTAATTTTATAAAAGTTGAAGTTAATTTACCTGTACCTTATAAAATATGTGCTCATTTAAATAATTATATAATTGGTCAAAGTGAAGCTAAAAAGGTTTTATCTGTTGCAGTTTATAATCATTATAAACGCTTAAGAAATAATTCTGATTTAAATATATTAGAATTAAAAAAAAGTAATATATTATTAATAGGTCCTACTGGTAGCGGTAAAACTTTGTTAGCCGAAACGTTAGCTAATTTTTTATATGTCCCATTTGTTATTGTTGATGCTACTACATTAACTGAAGCAGGTTATGTTGGAGAAGATGTTGAAAATATATTACAAAAACTTTTAAGTAAATGTAATTATGATATTGATGCTGCGCAACACGGAATAGTTTATATAGATGAAATTGATAAAATAGCTAAAAAATCAGATAACCCTTCAATTACTAGAGATGTTTCTGGGGAGGGTGTGCAACAAGCTTTATTAAAAATATTAGAAGGGACTATTGCTTCAATTTCACCTATAGGTGGAAGAAAACATCCAAATCAAGAATTAGTGCAAATTGATACTTCAAAAATATTATTTATTTGTGGGGGGTCTTTTTCAGGTTTAGAAAAAATATTAGCACGACGTGTTAATAAAAATGCAGGAATTGGGTTTGTTTCTGATATTAAAAAAAATATAAAAGAGATTAAAAAAAAATCATTATTCCCTAAAATTGAACCAGAAGATTTAATACAATTTGGACTTATTCCAGAATTTATTGGAAGAATGCCAGTTATTGCTACTCTTAATGATTTAGATGAAAAAATATTAGCACAAATTTTAAAAGAACCTAAAAATTCAATAATTAGACAATATCAAGTTTTATTATATATGGATAATGTAAATTTAATATTTACTGATTGTGCATTATTAGCTATTGCTAGAAAAACAATTAAACGTAAAACTGGGGCAAGAGGATTAAGAACTATTGTTGAAGAAATGTTATTAAATATTATGTATGATTTACCTTCAATTAAATATAATAATATTACATTAATTATAGATAGTCAAGTTGTTTCTAAAATTAAAAAACCTAAATTAGTTTATAAATATTAATTAAATTTAAAATATTTATAATTTAATTATTTTAATAATTTAAATAAAATTGTTTAATTTTATTATTATTAAATTTAATTTATTCATAAGTTAAATATTATTTTTAAAAATTTAAATATTTTAATAAACATATATATTATTTAAAATATTATTTTAAAAAGGATTTTAAATTGCTTAAATCTTTAAGAAAAACAAAAATTATTGCAACTTTAGGACCATCAACTGATAAAAATAATAATTTAGAAAAAATAATATTAGCTGGAGTTAATGTAGTTAGACTTAATTTTTCTCACGGTTCTATTGAAGAACATAAAATTCGTGTTAAAAAAATAAGAGAAATATCTAAAAAATTAAATAAATATATCGCTATTTTAGTAGACTTACAAGGACCAAAAATTAGAATTTCATCATTTAAAAATGGTTTTATTAAATTAAATATAAATAATATTTTTATATTAGATTATAATTTACCAAAAAATTATGGTAATACAACAACAGTAGGATTTGAATATAAAAATTTAATAAATGATGTAAAATATGGAGATATTTTAATTTTAGATGATGGTCATATACAAATTAAAGTAATTAAAATTATTGAAAATAAAATATTTACAAAAGTTATTTTAGGGGGTATTTTATCAAATAATAAGGGTATTAATAAATTAGGTGGTGGAATTTCGGCTAAAAGTTTAACTAAAAAAGATAAAAAAGATATTATTATTGCTGCTGAAATTGGTATTGATTATTTAGCTGTATCTTTTCCACGTAGTAGTTCTGATTTAAAAGAAGCTAGATATTTATCATATAAAGCAGGTTGTAAAGCTAAAATTATATCTAAAATAGAGAGAGCAGAAGCAGTAAATAGTGATGTTATTTTAGATGATATTATATTATCATCAGATGCAGTAATGGTTGCACGCGGAGATTTAGGTGTAGAAATTGGAGATCCTGAATTAATTGGAGCTCAAAAAAAAATAATAAGACGTGCTCGTTTTCTTAATAGAGCAGTTATTATTGCTACACAAATGATGAACTCAATGATAAAAAATTCGATACCAACACGTGCAGAAGTTATGGATGTTGCCAATTCTGTTTTAGATGGAACAGATGCTGTTATGTTGTCAGCAGAAACTGCAACAGGTAAATATCCTATAGAAACCGTTAAAACTATGTCTAATATATGTATAGGGGCTGAAAAAATTCCTAATTTTAATGATTATAAAAAATTTTTAAATATTCAATTTAATTGTATATCAGATGCTATAGCTATTTCTTCAGTATATATTGCAAATCATTTAAAAGGAATTACTGCAATTATAACTATGACTGAATCTGGTAGAACTTCTTTTATGATGTCACGTATAATTTCAGAGATTCCAATTTTTGCTGTATCATGTAATAAATATGCTTTAAGATTAGCTTCACTATATAGAGGAGTAACACCAATATATTATAATAATAATAATAAAAATGATTATACATTTAATATTAATCGTATTATTAAAAATTTATTAAAAATGAATTTATTAATTATTGGTGATTTAGTTGTTGTAACTAATGGAGATATTATTGGAACTTCTGGTAATACTAATACAAGTAGAATTTTATATGTAACATAATTTACAATTAAATGTTTTATTTTGTAATAATATTATTTTAAAATTTATATAAATATTTTAATTTAATTTTATTTTAATTATAATTAATTATTTTATAAATAAATAAAATAAAAAAATAATTTTAAATAATAAATTTTATATTTATTATATAATAAAAAAATTTTTTTTAAAAATTTATAATATTATTTATTTAAAAATATTTATTAAATTAAATTTATATAAAATAATTTAAATTAAATTTTAAAATAAAAATAATTTTATATTATTAAAATATATTTAAAAATTAAAATTTATAAATATTTTATATATTTAAATTTTATAATTTAATTTAAAATTTTAAAATAATAAGATATTAATATTCAATTTTTTAAAATTTTTTTGAATTAAATAATTATTTAATTTTATAATATTTTTAAGATATTTTTCAAATATATTTTAAATTTTATAAATAATAAAATAATAAAAAATAAATTTATTTATTTAATATAAATTATTTCTTAACTATTTTAAGTTATAAATATGATAAAAAAATTTAATAAAATTTTTAAAAAAATTTTTAAAAAAATAAATATTAAACCAGGTTCTTTATTAAAAGGTAACGTAATATCTATTAATAAAGAATTTGTTTTTATTGATACTGGTTTGAAATCATTATCTACTATTTCAATAGAAGAATTTAAGTATATTAAAGATATTAAAAATAATAAAAATATTATATCAACAAAAAAAATTAAAATAGGTGATAAAATTAATGTTGTTTTAGAATGCATTGATAATGGTTTTGGTACAACAATTTTATCATACGAAAAATCAAAATGTAATCAAGAATGGTTATTTTTAGAAAATGTTTTAAAAAAAAAAGAAAGTATGTTTGGTTTTATAAATGGTAAAATAAAGGGAGGTTATAATGTTGATTTAAATAATACTAAAGCTTTTTTACCTAATTCATTAGTTGATTTAAAACCTGTTAAAGATATATCTAATTTATTGAGTAAATTATTAGAATTTAAAATTATAAAATTAGATAAAAAAAGAAATAATATTGTAGTTTCACGAAAAACTGTACTTAAATTAAAATATAAACAAATTAAAAAAAAACCAATTAAAACAATAAAAGTAGGAATAAATGTTAAAGGTATTGTTAAAAATTTAACAGATTATGGTGCATTTATTAATATAGGGGGATTAGATGGTTTATTACATATAACTGATATATCATGGAAACGAATAAAACATCCAAGTGATATTATTAATATAGGTGATGAAATTTTCCTTAAAATTATTAAATTTGATAAATTAAATAAACGCATATCTTTAGGTTTAAAACAAAGAATTGAAGATCCTTGGAAAAATATTATTAAACATTTTCCAAAAGGTTTTGTAACTAAAGGACGTATTAGTAACTTAACAAATTATGGATGTTTTGTTGAAATAAAAGATGGTATTGAAGGTTTAGTTCATACATCAGAAATGAAATGGGATAAAAAAAAAATAAATCCGATCAAATTTTTTAAAATTAATAATGAAATAAATGTTATGATATTAAATATTGATATTAAAAAGCGAAGAATATCTTTAGGTATTAAACAATGTAAAATTAATCCATGGGAAAAAATTTTATTTTTAAAAAAATCAAAATCTTCTATTAAGGGAATAATTAAATCGATAACTGATTTTGGTATTTTTGTTGGTTTATTTGAAGGTATTGATGGTTTAATACATTTAAATGATATTTCTTGGAATTTATTTAATAAAAAAAATAAAGAAAAATATAAAAAAGGATATTTAATAAAAAGTATTATTTTACAAGTAGATATTGAACATAAACGAATATCTTTAGGAATTAAACAACTTAATAAAGATCCATATAATAAATTTTTAACAATATATAAAAAAAATAATTTTATATATGGTAAATTTATTTCAATAAATAAAAAAAAAATTAAAATAAGTTTGGGAAATAATTTAATAGTATATTTAAATATTTTAAAATTTAAAATTTCTAATTATTTTAATTATAAAAAAATAATTAAAATAAAATTTATTAAAATTAAAAAAAATAAAATTATAAATTTTTCTTTTTAAAAATAATTTAATTAAATTTTTATAAATTAAAAAAAAATAAAATAAATTATAAAATTTAATTTTTAAAAAATTTTAATATTTAATATGATTTTATCTTTTGATTTTGGAATTAAAAAAATTGGGGTGTCAATTGGACAAAAAAAAACCCATACAATTAATATATTAAAACCTATTAAAATAAATAATGGTTTAATTAACTGAAATAAAATTAAATGTTTATTTAAAAATTGAAATCCTATTTTAATTATTATTGGTTTACCAATAAATTTTATTAATACTAAATTTTTATTTTTTTTTTTAATTTTAAAATTTTCTATAATTTTATATAATAAATTTAATATTAAAATTTTATTTCATAATGAATTTTTAAGTACAAGAGAAGCAAAAAAAAATTTTTTAATTTATAAAAAAACATATAAAATTAAAAATATTTATATAGATTCTATATCATCTGAATTAATTTTAAAAAGTTGGTTTAATGATAATATTATATAAATTAAATTCTTTTATTTTTTCATTATTTCAAAAAATTCATTATTTGTTTTTGTCATAGATAATCTTTTTGAAAGAAATTCAATTGCATCTGATTCATTCATCATATTTACAATTTTTCTTAAAATCCACATTTTTTTTAATTCTTCAATTGTTGTTAATAATTCTTCTTTTCTAGTTCCAGATCTATTATAATTAATAGCAGGATAAATTCTTTTTTCTGATATTCTACGTGATAAATGTAATTCCATATTACCTGTTCCTTTAAATTCTTCATAAATTACTTCATCCATTTTTGAACCAGTATCAATTAATGCAGTAGCTATAATAGTTAAACTACCCCCTTCTTCAACATTTCTAGCAGTACCAAAAAATCTTTTAGGTTTATGTAATGCTTTTGAATCTATACCCCCAGTTAATATTTTACCAGATACAGGAGCTATAGAATTATAAGCTCTTGCTAAACGAGTAATAGAATCTAATAAAATTACAACATCATTTTTTAATTCAACTAATCTTTTTGCCTTTTCTAATACCATTTCTGAAATATAAATGTGTCTAGAAGCCGGTTCATCAAAAGTAGATGCTATAATTTCGCCTTTAACAGAACGTAGCATTTCAGTTACCTCTTCTGGACGTTCATCAATTAATAAAACAATTAAAAAACAATCAGGGTGATTATATGAAATACTTTGTGCTATGTTTTGTAATAACATTGTTTTTCCAGCTTTAGGAGGGGCTACAATTAACCCCCTTTGTCCTCTTCCAATTGGTGATGCTAAATCTAAAATACGAGACGTTAAATCAGAAATTGTACCATTACCTCTTTCCATATATAATTTTTTAGTAGTATGCAATGGAGTTAAATTTTTGAAATAAATATTTTTTTTTTTAATTTTTGGATTTTCTCCATTAATTTTTTTAATTTTAAATAATGATGGAAAAAGTCCCCTTTTTTTCGAAAAATGAATTTTACCATAAATTGTATCACCTGTACGTAATTTAAAACGTAAAATTTGCTTAGGAGATACATAAATATCATTATTACTAGAAATATAAGATTTATTTAAAGATCTTAAAAAACCATATCCTTTTTTAAATATTTCTAAAACACCATGACCATAGATATTTTTAATATTTTTAAAATTATTTTTAAAAATTGGTATAAAAAATTTTTTTTTAAACATTTTTAATCCTTTTTATAAATATATTATTTTAAAAATATTAAATATATTTATAAAATATTTTAAAATTTAATAAAATTTAATTTATTTTAAAAAAAAATTTTTTTTTAAATTAATATTAAATATTTTGATATATAAATTCTTTTAATTTTTCTTTAGAAGTAGTCCCTATAATTTTACCTAAAATTATATTTTGTTTAAATAAAATTAATGTCGGAATACTTCTGATTTCGTATTTTTGTAATAACTCTTGATTTTCTTCAATATTTATTTTAGCAATTATTATTTTATTAATAAATTCTTCTGATAATTCATTTAAAACGTTAGACATTATTTTACATGGAGCACACCAACCTGCCCAAAAATCAACTAAAACAGGATATTTTGCTTTAATTATATTTATTTCAAAATTATCTTTATTTATATTAATTATATTATACATCATTTATTCCTTTTAAATATAAATTATTAATTTAATTTAATTTAATTTATTTTATTTTATTTTATTTTATTTTATTAAATATTTATAATAAATTTAATTTTAACAATTTTAATATTTAAATTAATTTAATATATATTCAGATAAATCTAATACTTTACTTGAATAACCACTTTCATTATCATACCATGAAATTAATTTTAAAAAATTATTATTTAACATAATACTTGCTTTAGAATCAAATATTGATGTTAAAATTTCACCATTAAAATCTGTTGAAACAACATCATCTTCTATATAACCTAAAATTCCTTTCATTTCATTATTTGATGCATTTTTAATAATTTTTTTGATTTTTTTATAATTCGTTGATTTTTTAATTCTAACAGTTAAATCAATTACAGATACATTAGGAGTTGGAACTCTAAAAGCCATACCGGTTAATTTTCCAAATAATTCTGGTATAACAATCCCTACAGCATTAGCTGCACCAGTTGTTGCTGGTATGATATTTTGTATTGCACTACGTCCTGCTCTCCAATCTTTTTTTGAAATTCCATCTACTGTTTTTTGTATTGCTGTTATTGAATGTACTGTAGTCATTAAACCCTCTATAATTTCAAAATTATCATTAATTATTTTTGCTAATGGAGCTATACAATTTGTTGTACATGATGCATTAGAAATAACTTTTTGCCCAGAATATTTATTAAGATTTACACCACAAACAAACATTGGAATTTTATCTTTAGGTGGAGCTGTTAATATCACTTTTTTAGCCCCTGCAATAATATGTTTATTTAAATTTTTATAATCTAAAAAAATACCTGAAGATTCTATAACAATATCAACACCTATTTTACCCCATGGTATTTTAATAGGATCTTTTTCTGAAAATATATTAACTTCTTGTTCATTAATAAATATACTGTTTTTAAATACTTTAATTTTTTTTTTAAATTTTCCATGTGTTGAGTCATATTTTAACATATATGCTATATAATCTGTATTTAATAAATCATTTATTGCTATAATTTTTATATTTTTTCTTATTTGTGCAAGTCTAAAAACCATTCTTCCTATTCTACCAAATCCATTTATTCCTATTTTAATACACATATAAATTCCATAAATTAAAATTATAATTAAAATATAATAAATTTTAAATTAAATTATTTTAATATTTTTATAATACTTTAAAAATAATTATTTTAAAAACAATTATTTAATTTTAATAATTTATTTAAAAAAGTCAATTTTTTTTTTTAAAAAAATTATTAAAATATTTCTTTTAAAATATTTGAATTTATTATATTTGGTGCATTTGTCATTAAACATTTATAAGATGTTGATTTAGGAAAAGCAATAACATCTCTAATATTATTTGTATTTGTTAATAACATAACTAATCTATCTAAACCAAATGCTATTCCTGAATGAGGAGGTGTACCATAATTTAAAGATTCTAAAAAAAAATCAAAATTTTTAATTTCAGTTTTTTGAATATTAATAATATTAAAAATAGTTTTTTGTAGTTTTTTATAATTTATTCTAACTGATCCCCCTCCTATTTCATAACCATTTAATATCATATCATAAGAATTAGAGAAAAAAGAAGTTGGATCAATAATTAAATTTTTAATATTATTTATATATGGATTTGAAAAAAGATTATGTTTAGGAATAATTTTATTATATTTATTTATTTTAAATAAAGGAAAATTTATAATCCATATTGCTGACCAACTTTTTAAATTTATTAAATTTAAATCATCTCCTATTTTTTTACGTAAATTACCCATTATTTTATAAATAATTTTATTTGTATTACTTAATATTATAACCATATCTCCATTTTTTGAATTAGTACGTTTTAATATTAATGTTAATGTTTTTTTGTTTAAAAATTCTTTAGCGTTACCTTGAATACCAGATAAATTTTTAGATATATTATATATTTTAAACCATAATAAATTATTATTATTTAAAATTTTATTATATTTATAAATATTTTTAATATTTATACCTTTAGGTATATTAATACAAACAATATTATTATTATTTTTGTAAAATTCTTTAGGTAAAATATTTAATAAATTTGTTTTAATAAATATATCTTTTAATTCAATTATTTCTATTGGATTTCTTAAATCAGGTTTATCAGTTCCATAACGTCGTAATGATTCAGAAAAAGTAATAATTTTAAATTTACCAATATTAATTTTTTTTATTTTAATAAATAAATTATATATCATTTTTTCCATTAATTTTATTAATTTTGTATATTTCATAAAAGAAGTTTCTATATCAACTTGTGTAAATTCAGGTTGTCGATCAGATCTTAAATCTTCATCTCTAAAACATTTAACAATTTGATAATAACGATCAAAACCAGATATCATAAGTAATTGTTTAAATATTTGAGGAGATTGTGGTAATGCGTAAAATTTTCCTTTATTTATTCTACTAGGTACTAAAAAATCACGTGCTCCTTCTGGAGTAGATTTAGTTAATATTGGTGTTTCAATTTCAATAAATTTATTTTTATTTAAAAAATTACGAATATAATTGTATATTTTAGCTCTTAGTTTTAAACGTTTCATAATTTCCGGTTGTCTTAAATCAAGATAACGATATTTTAAACGCGTATTTTCTAAATTTTTTTTAGTAAAATCTAATGGTATTTTTTCAGAAATATTAAATATATTTAAAAAATTACAATTAATTTCAATTTCTCCAGTTTTTTTTTTATTATTAATTTGATTATACGGTCTTTTTTTAACAATCCCAATTATTTGAATACAATATTCATTTTTTAATTTTATAGCTTTTTTAAATATATTTTTATTAATAGAATTAAAAACAATTTGTACTATACCTTTATTATCTCTCATATCAATAAATATTAAATTTCCAAAATTTCTTATTTGATTTACCCAACCACATAAAATAACTTTTTTATTAATATGTGATAAATTTAAATTACCACAATATTCGGTACGCATATTATTCCTTAAAATTTAAATATTTAAAAATATTTAATATAATAATATAATATAAAATTATTTAATTTTATAATTATTTTAAATAATTTAATAAGGAAAAAAAATGATAAATTTAAATATTTTTAACTTTGAAATTATATGTATATATTTTATAATAATAACAATAATAGAATTTATTTTAACAAAATTTATTTTTATAATATATATTACATTATTATTTTTAATTTATATTTTTCCTATTTTAAGTTTTTTTTTTTAATTAAATTATCTTTAGGAAAATTAAGAACTAAAAGAGTAAAATTTATTAAATCTTTAATAAATTATATAATAAATAAAATTAAAAAAACTCAAAAAATTTCATATAATAAAAAATATACAGTTACAATTCCATTATTTGAATTATTAATTAAACAAAATGGAATAAATGGTTTAAATATTTCTTTTAAAAAAAAAGATTATATAATATTTTCTAATACAAAAAAAATATTTAAAAAAATAATTTTTGATATTAAAAAAGCAAAATATAAAATTGAAATAATTTTTTATATTTGGAAACAAGGGGGAATGGTAGATAAAATAAATGAATCTTTAATAAACGCTTCTAAACGTGGATTACATTGTCGTATTATTTTAGATTCAATTGGTTGTTTTACTTTTTTATATAGTAAATATTTTAAACTTATGAAAAAAGCTGGAATTGAAATAGTAGAGGCTTTTAAATTAAATATATTTGATTTTTTGACAAGACGTATAGATATAAGACAACATAAAAAAATCATATTAATTGATAATAATATAATGTATACTGGAAGTATGAATATGATTGATAATAATTATTATAAAAAAAAAAACAAATTTATAGATATAATGATTAGATTTAAAGGTAAAATTTCTAATATAATGAGTATTATTTATGCTTTTGAATGGGAAATTGAAACAGGTAAAAGAATTATATTTAAAAAAGAATATAAAAATATCAAAAAAACTATATATCATAAAAAAAATCAAAATTTTCATATTATTTCTTCTATTCCTAGTATTTCAAATAAATTAATACACAAAATTTTTTTGACTGCATTATATTCTGCAAAAAAAAAAATAGTTATTACTACTCCTTATTTTATACCAACTAATAATTTAATTAAAGAAATTTGTAATGCATCATTAAGAGGTGTAGAGGTAATTATTATTATACCTAAACGAAATGATTCATTAATGGTATTATGGGCTAGTAAATATTTTTATATAAATCTTTTAAAATCAGGAGTTAAAATTTACGAATTTAAAAAATATTTATTACACACTAAAAGTTTATTAATTGATGATAAAGTAAGTATAATAGGAACTGTTAATTTTGATATAAGAAGTTTTTATTTAAATTCAGAAATTACATTAATAATTGAAGATAATAATTTCAGTAATATTATATCTCAAATTCAAAAAAAGTATATTAAAAAATCAAAATTTGTTAATTTAAATAATTGGGAAAAAAGATCATATTTTTATAAAATTATTGAATTAATATTTTTTTTTTTTAATCCTATATTATAATTATTTTTAAAATAAATTTTAATAATTTTATTTATATTAATTTAATTATTTTAAAAATAATTTAATTTATATAAATAATTTTTTATAACCCGGTAAATAACCGGGTGAAAATTATCATTATTTTAAAATTAACGTTTTGAAAATTGAGGTTTACGTCTTGATTTTTTAAATCCCGGTTTTTTTCTCTCTACTTTACGTGAATCTCTACTAATAAAACCTTCTTTTTTAAATATATAACGGAAATTTTTATTATAATTTAAAATTGCTCTTGTTATTCCATGCCTTATAGCTTCAGATTGACCTGTAATTCCACCACCCTTAACTGTAATATATAAATCCATAATATTATTTAATTTTACTAAATTTAATGGTTTTTTAATTATTAATTGTGTATTTTTATTAGTAAAATAATTATTTAAATTATTATTATTAATAATAAAATTACCATTTCCATATTTCATAAAAACACGTGCAGTTGATGTTTTACGTCTACCAGTACCGTAATATTGATTATTATTCATTTTAAAATCTCAGTTTTTAAAAATTTATTATTTTTGGTTTTTGAGCAATATGACAATGTTTATTACTTGGAAAAACTTTAAGTTTTTTAAATATTGCTCTTCCCAATGGTCCCTTAGGTAACATCCCTTTTACAGCATTTTTAATTATTTTTTCAGGATAATATAAAATCATTTCTTTAAATGTTTTTTTTTTAATACCTCCAACATATTCAGTATGTCGATAATATATTTTATTATTTTTTTTATTACCTGTAACTTTAATTTTTTTAGCATTTAAAACAATAATATAATCACCATTATCTAAATGTGTAGTATATTGTATTTTATGTTTTCCAATTAAACGTTTAGCTATTATTGATGCTAAACGTCCCAAAATTTTATTTTCAGCATTAATAATATACCATTTATTTTTAATATCTTTTTTTTTAACTACAAAAGTTTTCATTAAATTACTCTCATTTAAATAATTCTAAATTTAATTTTACGAAAAATTTATTTATTTTAAAATGTATTATATATTATTATTTATTTAATCATATAAAATAAATTTAATTTTATAAATTTAATTATAATATTTTAATTTATAATCAAAAATTATAAAATAATTAATATTATAATTTTTTTTTTATAAAATATATATAAGTAGCGCGTTAACAAAGTGGTTATGTAGCGGACTGCAAATCCGAATAGTCCGGTTCGATTCCGGAACGCGCTTTTAAATTTTATAGCCCGGGTGGTGAAATTGGTATACACAAGGGACTTAAAATCCCTCAACATAAAAAGTTATGCGGGTTCAATTCCCGCCTCGGGTAATATAAATTAAATTAAATTAAATTAAATTAAATTAAATTAAATTAAATTAAATTAATTAATTATATATTTAAATTTATATTAAAATTTTGATGTTTTTACAAAAATTTAAATAATATTAAATATTATTAATTTTATTTTTAATAAATTTTTAAAATTTTTTATTACTTGAATAATTTTAAATTATTTTTAAAATTATTAAATTTAATTTTATATATTTATTAAATTTAATTTAATCATTATTATTAAATTAATTTTATTTTTTATATTTTTATATATATTTATTAAAATATNATTGTATTTTTTCTTTAATATTAAATAATTTTGTATTTTTAAAATTAAATAATTTTAAAATTATTTAATTTTATAAGATATTTATTTATTGTTCTATAATTTTATTTATTTATTTAATTTATGGTAGTTTAATTTAAATAAATAATTATATTTTTTATATATAATTTAAATTTATTTTTGTATAATTTAATATAAAATATTTTTTATAAAAATTTTTTATATTTTTAAAATTTAAAATTTTTTATTAATTAATTTTTACATAAATTAATTTCATTTATTTAATTTTAAAATTATATTAAAAAATTAAATTTTAAATATTTATTATTTAAATAAATTTTTTTAATAATATTATTATTTAAAATTTTTTATAAATTATTATATATAAACTTATAAAACAATAATTTACTAAAATATTTAAATAAAATTTTTTATTAATATTAATTTTATAACTTTTAATTTTATTTTAATTAAACTACAATATATAAAATAATTTTTAATATTATAAATTAAAAATATAATATTTAAATTTATTAAATTTTTTTTTATAATTTAATATTTTTTCTATAAATATAACGTTTTATTTAATATTATAAAGTTTTATCATTATAAAATATTTAATTTACAAATATAATTTATATAAAATAAAATTATTTTTTTGTTTTAAAATATTATATAATTAATTATTTTTATTTTTAAATTAAAAATTTATTTGAATTTAATGATTTTAAACGTTGTTGATTCATTAATAAATTAAAATTAATTTCATCAATTTTTATATTTTTTTCTTTACAAATTTCTTTAGTTAACTCAAAAGGAAATCCATATGTATCGTATAAACTAAATACTATATTTCCATTTAAAATTTTATTTTTTAATTTTGATAATTCTAAATTTAATAAATTTAAACCTCTTTTTAAAGTATAATTAAATTTTTTTTCTTCATTTATTATTATTTTTTTAATAATTGTAGTATCTTTTTTAAAATTATTTGATTCATTTTTTATTAAATTATCTATTAATTTATTTAAAAAAATACCATTTATACCCAATTTATTACCATGTAAAATTGTTCTTCTTATTATTTTTCTTAATATATATCCTCTTTTTTCATTAGAAGGTATAATACCTTCTAAAAGTAAAAAACATATAGAACGTATGTGATCAGCAATAATATAAACTGATTTATTATTAATATTTTTATAATTTGAAATTATATATATTTTATTTATTATTTTTTTAAATATATCAATTTCATAATTTGATTTTACCCCTTGTATTATAGATGCTATTCTTTCTAATCCCATCCCAGTATCTATTGATAATTTAGATAATGGTTTTATAATACCATTATATTGACGAATAAATTGAATAAATACAATATTCCAAATTTCAATATATCTATTATTTATTTTATTACTTTTTTTAGTATCTTTATTAATATTAATACCCATATCATAAAAAATTTCAGTACAAGGTCCACATGGATAATTATTTCCCATTTGCCAAAAATTATCAGATTTAAAAGGAATATTGTTTTTATCACCAATTAAAACAATCTTATTTTTTGGAATTTTAATATTTTTATTCCATATGTTAAATGTATCATTATCAGATGCATATACAGTTACTAATAATTTTTCTTTAGGTAAATTAAACCATTTTTTACTTGTTAATAATTCCCAAGCATAATTAATAGCATCAAATTTAAAATAATTATTAAAACTAAAATTACCTAACATTTCAAAAAAAGTATTGTGTTTAAAAGTGTTACCAACATTTTCTAAATCATTATGTTTACCCCCAACTCTTATACAACGTTGTGAAGTTGCCACACGGGGATATTTAATTTCTTCTAAACCTAAAAAAATATTTTTAAATTGATTCATTCCTGAATTTGTAAATAATAAAGTATTATCATTTTTTGGAATAAGCGAACTACTTTTAATAATTTTATGATCTTTAAATTTAAAAAAATTAAGAAATGCTTTACGAATACTATAAGTACTTTTAATCATTATTTCCTTAAATATATTATTTAAATAAATTATTTCTTCGTTTATAATTATATAAATTTTTAAAATTAATTAAATATAGATATTATTGAATTTGTTAAAATATTTAATTCTTTTTTTTTAATTATATATGGTGGCATTAAATAAATTAATTTACCAAATGGTCTAATTCAAACACCATTGTTAATAAAAAAATTTTGTATTTTGTTTATATCAATAAAATTAATTGTTTCTATTACTCCAATTGCTCCTAATATTCTAATATCTAATATTTTATTAGATTTAATTAATGGTTTTAATGTTTTAATAAAATGTTTTTCTATAAATTTAATTTGTTTAATCCATTTATTTTTATTTAAAATTTTTAAATTAGCATTAGCAACTGAGCATGCTAAAGGATTACCCATAAAAGTAGGTCCATGCATAAAACATCCAGATTTACTATTACTTATAGTATTAGCAATTTTTTTAGTAGTAATAATAGCTGATAAAGTCATATATCCACCTGTTAAAGATTTTCCTAAGCATAGTATATCTGGAACAATACCAGCATGTTCATAAGCAAAAAGTTTACCAGTACGACCAAACCCTGTTGCTATTTCATCTAAAATTAATATAATTTTTTTTTTTTTACATAATTCACTCACTTTTTTTAAATATATTGGATTATAAATTTTCATCCCTCCTGCCCCTTGAACAATAGGTTCTAAAATAACACAAGCAATTTTTTTTGAATATTTATTTAATAAATATTTAAATGAATAAATATCGTTTTCATTTCATTTTTCATTAAATTTACATTTAGGAGATTCAGCAAAAATATGTTTCGGTAAATATTTTTTATATATATTATGCATTGAATTTTCTGGATCACATATAGACATAGCACCAAAAGTATCACCATGATAACCTTTTTTTAATGTTAAAATTTTTTTTCGATATTCACCTTTTGTTTGCCAATATTGTAATGACATTTTTAAAGCTACTTCTACTGCAACTGAACCAGAATCTGCTAAAAAAACATATTTTAATTTTTTTGGCGTTATATTTATTAAATTATTGCATAATTTTAAAGCTTCTTCATGTTTAAAACCTCCAAACATAATATGTGACATTTTTTTTAATTGTATATTAATTGCTTTGTTTAATAATAAATTATTATATCCATGTATACATGACCACCAAGAAGACATACCATCAATTAAATTCATACCATTTAATAATTTTAATATTACTCCATTTGCTTTTTTAATAAAATAACATTTTAATGGTTTAATTATTGAAGTATAGGGATGCCAAATATATTTTTTGTCAAATTCTTTTTTTTTTATTTTAATATACATAATTATATTATATAATTAATTTAATAATAGTTGACAGTATATATATATTTATTAATTTAAAACAAAATAATAATTTATAAGGTATTTAAAGTGAATAATAAAATTTTTTGGACTATATATAATACAAAAAATATTTTTAATAAACCATTATTAGAATTAATATTTTTAGCTCAAAATATACATAGGAAAAATTTTAAACCTAATAAAATACAAATAAGTACACTTTTATCTATAAAAACTGGAACCTGCCCAGAAGATTGTAAATATTGTCCTCAAAGTTCAAGATATAAAACTGGAATAAAAACAGAACGTTTAATTAAAATTAATAAAATTTTAGAAGCAGCAAAAAAAGCAAAAACAAATGGTTCAACAAGATTTTGTATGGGAGCTGCTTGGAAAAATCCAAAAGAACGTGATATGCCTTATTTACAAGAAATTGTTAAAACAGTAAAAAAAATGGGGCTTGAAACATGTATGACATTAGGTTCTTTAAATAAAAAGCAAGCTAAAATTTTACATAATGCAGGATTAGATTATTATAATCATAATATAGATACTTCACCTGAATATTATAAAAAAATTATTACAACACGAAGTTATCAAGAAAGATTAGATACTATAAAAAATATTAGAAATGCAGGTATTAAAGTTTGTTCTGGTGGTATTATAGGATTAGGTGAAAGTATTAAAGATAGAATAAGTTTATTAATTCAATTAGCAAATATGAAAAAACCACCTGAAAGTGTACCTATTAATATGTTAGTTAAAGTAAATGGTACACCATTAGAAAAAAATAAAAATATTGATCCATTTGAATTTATTAGAATTATTGCTGTTGCTAGAATAATGATGCCTAAATCATATATACGTCTTTCAGCAGGAAGAGAAAATATGAATGAACAAACACAAGCTATGTGTTTTATGGCAGGTGCTAATTCTATATTTTATGGTTGTAAATTATTAACTACACCTAATCCTAAAACAGATCAAGATTTAAAATTATTAAAAAAATTAGGATTAAATATTGAATCAAAAAATATTAAAAAAAATAATATTAAAAATAATTTAAATAAAAAAAAAATAGAATTTAATGATGCAACTTTAAATTTAAAAATATAATTTAATTAAATAATAATTCAAATATATTTTAAAAATTTTTTTAAAAATGGAGTTTTTTTGGTAAATCGTTTATTTATTACTGGTACCGATACTAAAGTTGGAAAAACTTATATAAGTATAGCATTATTACAATTAGCATATAAATTAGGTTTTAGTAATATAGGTTATAAACCTATTTCTTCAAATTGTAAAATTACTAAATTTGGATTACGTAATAATGATGCTGTATCACTAAAAATAAATAGTAGTATTAAACTAAATTATAATATTATTAATCCATATAATTTTTTAGATAATACATCTCCTAATATAGCAAGCGAAAGAGTAAAAAAACCTATTTCATTTTATAAAATTTCATTAAAATTAAAATATATAGTTAAAAAAACAAAATGGATAATTATAGAAGGTATTGGAGGTTGGTTAACACCGATATCTAAAATTAAAAATTTATCAAATTGGGTTTTAAAAGAAAAAATACCAGTTATTTTAGTTGTTGGTATAAAATTAGGTTGTATAAATCATGCAATATTAACAGTTGAATCTATTTTAAAATCTGGATTAATTTTAAAAGGATGGATAGCAAATAATGTTAATATTAAAAACATTTGGCATAAAAAATATATTAATACTCTTAAAAATATTTTAATTATTAATTTTTTAGGTGAAATCCCATATTTTAAAACATATAATAAAAATAAATTATGGAAATATATAAATTTTAAATATCTTTAAATTTAATTATTTATTTAATATTTTGAAAATTAAATTTTAAATTTTTTTATAATTTATGCCCGAACTTGGAATTGAACCAAGGACACGAGGATCTTCAATCCTCTGCTCTACCAACTGAGCTATCCGGGCAAATAAATATTAATATAATTATATTTATTTAAAAGTCAATATTTTTATAAATTATAATTTATTAATTTTTTAAATTTTAATAATTTATATTAAAATTATAAAATTATCCGAATAAAGATATTTATATATATTAAATATTTTAAAATATTATTTAAAATTATTAATTTTAAAATTTTATAAAATATAGGTTTATTTTATGTTAAATAATGAAATTTATGATATAGATCCAATAGAAACTAATGAATGGATAGAATCAACTAAATCAGTTATAAATAAAAATGGAAATAAACGGGTTTTTTTTTTAATTAATAAAATTATAAACAATGAATATAAAGTTAATATTAATATAAATGAAAATATAAAACTTAATAATTATATTAATACTATTAGTTATAAAGATGAAATTAAATATCCAGGTAATTTAGATATTGAAAATAATATTTGTTCAGTTGTTCGATGGAATGCTATAATTATGGTATTAAAAGCATATAATAAAAATTTAGATTTAGGTGGACATATTGCATCATTTCAATCAATAGCTATGTTTTATGAAGTTTGTTTTAATCATTTTTTTAAAGCTCCTAATTCTAAAAATGGGGGGGATATAATTTTTTTCCAAGGTCATACTTCCCCCGGAATTTATTCACGTGCTTTTATAGAAGATAGATTAAATGAACATAATTTAAATAATTTTAGACAGGAAATTTTTAAAAATGGTTTATGTTCATATCCACATCCTAAGTTAATGCCAAAGTTTTGGCAATTTCCGACTGTATCTATGGGATTAAGTGCAATAAATGCAATTTATCAAGCTAAATTTTTAAAATATATTAAAAATCGTGGTTTAAAAGATACTACAAAACAAAAAGTGTATGCTTTTCTTGGTGATGGTGAAATGGATGAACCTGAATCAAAAGGTGCTATAACAATTGCTGTAAGAGAAAAATTAAATAATTTAATATTTATTATAAATTGTAATTTACAACGTTTAGATGGTCCAATTAATGGTAATGGTAAAATAATTAATGAATTAGCAAATATTTTTTATGGTGCAGGATGGAAAGTTTTAAAATTAATTTGGGGTAGTAAGTGGGATAAATTATTTAAAAAAGATAATAATGGTAAATTATTACAATTATTAAATGAAACTAATGATGGAGATTATCAAAATTTTATAACAAAAGATGGTGCTTATATTAGAAAACATTTTTTTGGAAAATATAAAGAAACATTTAAATTAGTTGAAAAATTAAGTGATAAAGAAATTACAAAATTAAATCGTGGAGGACATGATTTTATTAAAATTTTTACAGTTCTTAAAAATGCTAATTCAAGTAATAAACCTACTGTTATTTTAGTACATACTATTAAAGGTTATGGTATGGGTAAAAATTTTGAAAGTCAAAATATAGTACATCAAGTTAAAAATATGAATATTCAAGAATTATTATATTTAAAAAAAAAATTAAAATTAAATATTTCTGAAAATAAAATAAAAAAATTAAAATTTATTAATTTTAAAAAAAATACTTTAGAATATAAATATATTCAAAAATGTCGAAAATTATTAAATGGATTTATACCTAATAGAAATATTATTATAAATAATAATTTTAATATTCCAAATATTTCAGATTTTAAAAATTTATTAAAAAAACAAAAAAAAAAAATATCTACTACAACAATTTTTATTAAAATTTTAAAATTATTACTTAAAAATAAATCTATTAAAAAATATTTAGTACCAATAATTGCTGATGAAGCTAGAACATTTGGAATGGAAAATTTATTTCAACAAATTGGTATTTATAATATTAATGGTCAACAATATATACCGCAAGATATTAATAACTTTTCATATTATAAAGAAAACAAAAATGGACAAATATTACAAGAAGGTATTAATGAATCAGGTGCAATATCTTCATGGTTAGCTGCTGCTACCTCTTATAGTGTTAATAATTTGCAAATGATTCCATTTTATATTTTTTATTCAATGTTTGGTTTTCAAAGAATAGGTGATTTATTATGGGCAGCGGGTGATCAAGAGGCTAGGGGGTTTTTAATAGGTGCTACTTCAGGTAGAACAACATTAAATGGTGAGGGTTTACAACATGAAGATGGACATAGTCATATTTATTCTTTAACAATACCTAATTGTATTTCATATGATCCAACATACGCATATGAATTATCTATAATTATACAAAATGGTATAAAACGTATGTATGGTAAAAAAAAAGAAAATATTTATTATTATATTACTGTAACTAATGAAAATTATAATATGCCTAAAATTCAAAATAATATTAAACAAGGAATTTTAAAAGGAATTTATAAATTAGATAGTTTAAAAGGTGGTGATATAAAAATTCAACTTTTAGGATCTGGGGCTATTTTAAGGAATATTAGAAAAGCTGCTTATGTATTATTAAGTGAATATAATATATCATCTGATATTTTTAGTGTAACTTCTTTTACAGAAATTACAAGAAATGGTCAAAATTGTGAGCGTTGGAATATGTTAAATCCAAATAAAATACCTAAAGTTTCATATATTAGTAAAATTTTAAATAATTTACCAACAATAGCTGCTTCTGATTATATAAAATTATTTACAGAACAAATATTTAAATTTTTACCAAATAAATATTATAATGTTTTAGGTACTGATGGATTCGGTAGATCTGATAGTAGAAAAAATTTACGTTATTATTTTGAAGTTGATTCATTTTATATTATAATTTCAACATTAAATATATTATATAAAAGTAAAAAAATTAATAAATCTTTATTTAAAGAAGCTTTTTTAAAATTTAATATTAATTTTAAAAAAAAAAATCCGAGAATATTATAAAAGGATAATAATGATAATTGAAATAAAAATCCCAGATATTGGTAAAGGTGAATTTGAAGTAACTGAAATTTTTGTTAAAGTAGGTGATATAATTAAACAAAATCAATCTTTAATTACAATTGAAAGTGATAAAACTTCTTTAGAAATTCCGTCTATAAATTCAGGTATAATTAAAAAAATAAAAGTAAATATTGGTGATAAAGTTAAAACTAATTCTTTAATTGTTATTATTGAAAATAATGACAATATTATAAATATTAAAAATAAAAATTATTTAAATTTAAATAAACAAGAAATTTTAGAAGAAAGTGAGATAAAAAAAGAAACATATGCAAGCCCCTTAATTAGAAGTTTAAGTAGAAAGTTTAATATTGATTTAAATAAAATAAAGGGCACAGGATTAAAAGGAAGAATAACTAAAGAAGATATTGATTTATATATTTTAAATAAAAATGTTAATAATTTTGATATAAATAATAATATTTCGACAAATATAAATTCAAATGAAATTAATAATAATAAAAAATTTAAAATAAGTAATTTACAAATACTTTCAGGAAAAAATTTACTTAAAAATTGGCTAACAATTCCGCATGTTACAATTTTTGATAAAATCGATATTACTGATTTAGAAATCTTTAGATTAAAACAAAATAAAATTTTTAATATTAAAAAAATTAAAATTAAAATTACTTTACTTGTTTTCATTATTAAAGCAGTTGAAATTGCTTTAAAAGAAATGCCTAAATTTAATAGTTCACTTTCTGAAGATAAAAAATATTTAAAATTTAAAAAAAATATTAATATAGGTATTGCTGTTGAAACAAAAAAGGGTTTATTAGTTCCGGTTATAAAAAAAATTAAAAATAATACAATTACAGAAATAGCTAAATTACTTATTGAAATTTCTAATAAAGCACGCAACGGACTTTTAAATACAAATGAAATGAATGATGGTAGTTTTACAATATCTAGTTTAGGACATTTAGGAACTAAATATTTTACTCCTATTATAAATGCACCTGAAGTTTCAATATTAGGTATTTCAAAATCTTCTATTGAATCTATATGGGATAAAACAAAATTTATACCTAAATTAATATTACCAGTTTCATTATCTTTTGATCATAGAGTTATTGATGGTGCAGATGGAACAAGATTTATTAATAAAATTAAATATATATTATCAGATATACGTAATTTAATTATATAATTTTTTTTTATTTATATAAATATTAATTTAATAATTATTATTAATTTATAATTATTTTAATAAATAATAAATAATAAATAATAAATAATAAGCTATAAATAAAAATTAAATTATTTTTTAATATTGTTATTATTATTTTAGGATTTTAATGAATAAACATTATTTTTTTAAAAATATAGAAAAAAATATTCAAAAATATTGGTATAAAAAAAAAATTTTCAAATCTATTGAAAATTATTCTCTTAAAAAATATTATATTTTATGTATGATACCATATCCATCTGGTAATTTACATATGGGACATGTTAGAAATTATACTATAGGTGATATTATATCTAGATATCAAAGAATGATGGGTAAAAATGTTATGCAACCAATAGGATGGGATTCATTTGGTTTACCAGCTGAAACTGCTGCAATTAAAAAAAAAATATTACCATCAATTTGAACTTATAAAAATATTAAAACTATGAAAAAACAATTAAAAATATTAGGTTTTTCCTATGATTGGGATAGAGAAATTATAACATGTAAACCTGAATATTATAAATGGGAACAATGGTTTTTTATTAAATTATATAAAAAAAAATTAATTTATAAAAAAAAATCTTTAGTAAATTGGTGTAAATATGATAAAACAGTTTTAGCAAACGAACAAGTAATAAATGGTAATTGTTGGAGATGTGATAATAAAATTAAAAAAAAAAAATTAAAACAATGGTTTTTAAAAATTAATATTTATGCTAAACAATTATTAAATGATTTAAAATATTTAAAATATTGGCCAACGAAAGTTAAAAATATGCAAAAAAACTGGATAGGTAAAACAGAAAATATTGAGATTTTTTTTAATATTTTAAATAGTAATAAAAAAATTATTATTTATACTAATAAATTAAATATTTTGATGCATGTTACTTATATTATAATTACTTTAAATCATACATTATCAATTGAAGAATCAAAAAAACAAAAAAAAATTAATGAATTTTATAATAAATATATTAAAAAAAAAAAATTAAATAATCTTAAAAAAAGAGGTATAAATACTAATTTATTTGCTGTTCACCCTATTTCTAAAATAAAATTACCAATATGGATTATTAATTATAATTTATTTAATAATATTAATAATTCAAATATAGGAATACCTAGATATAATAAATATGATTTAAAATTTGCTAAAAAATATAATCTTCCAATTAATATAATAACTAAAAAAAAAATTAATAATGTTAAAAAATATTATAAATTTATTTTAAATAAACTTATTAATCTTAAACTTGCTAGAAAAAAAATATTTTATAAATTAACAAATTGGAATATTTCTAGACAACGTTATTGGGGTACTCCTATACCTATAGCAACAACTATTAAAAATAATAATATTATTACAATACCTCAAAATAAATTACCTGTTATTTTACCTGAAAATATTTTAATAAATAATTTAATAAATTCTATTAAATTAAATTTAAAATGGCCTAAAATTTTTATTAATAATCAATATTTTAAACTTGAAACTGATACGCTTGATACATTTATTGAATCATCATGGTATTATTTAAGATATACATGTCCAAAATATAATAAAAATATAATAAAATTAAAATCTGTTAATTATTGGTTACCTGTTGATCAATATATTGGTGGTATTGAACATGCAGTTATGCATTTATTATATTTTAGATTTTTACATAAAATATTTAGAGATTTTGGATTTATTAATTGTAATGAACCAGTTAAAAAATTAATTTGTCAGGGTATGGTTTTATCTAATGCTTTTTATTATTTAAATATTAAAAAAGAAAAGATTTGGGTTTCTAAAAATAAAATTAATATTAATTTTAATTTTATTAAAAAAAAAATAGAATTAAGAGATAAAAAAAATAATAAAATAAAATATGGGGGTATGATAAAAATGTCAAAATCTAAAAAAAACGGTATTAATCCTGTAAAAATAATTAATAAATATGGTTCAGATAGTGTTCGTCTTTTTATTATTTTATCCTCACCAATTGAAATGGAATTAGAATGGAATGAATCTCAATTAACAGGAATACATAGATTTATAAAACGTTTATGGAAAATATTTTTTATACATATTAAAATAAAAAAAATAAAATCTTTAAAAATTAAAATATTAAATATTAAACAAAAAGAAATAATTTTTTTTTTACATAAATTAATTTATAAAGTAACATATGATATTAAGTATAAGCAATCTTTAAATACTGCTATATCTAAAATAATAAAATTTATAAATAAATTAAATTATTTTATTATTAAAAATAATTTTGATATTGTCATTTTTCATGAATGTTTATTAGTATTAATTCGCCTACTTTATCCTTTTATACCCCATTTATGTTTTAAATTATGGAAATTATTAGGTGAAAAAAAGGATATTGATTTTATTTCTTGGCCTATTTTTAATAAAAAAATTTTAATTAAAAAATCAAAAATTATTATCCAAATAAATGGAAAATTTTATAACAAAATAAAAATTAAATCTAATTATAATAAAGAATTTATTTTAAATATTATTATTAAAAAATTTTTTAATAAAAACAAATTTATAAATAATATTTTAAAAATAATATATATAAAAAAAAAAATATTTAATATAATTTTAAAATCTAAAATTTAATATTTTTGAAAAAATTTTATGGTTTTTATAAATATTAATACAATTATTAAAGAATTAAATAAAAAAAAATTAAAAATTTATTTATTAAATGGAAATAATACTTTTTTAATTAATGAAAATAAAGATTTAATTAAAAAAATTTATATAAAAACAGAATTTATAAATATTAAAATCAATAATTATACAGTTTGAAAAGATATATTTAATTTTTGTAAAAAAAAAAATCTTATAACAAATAAAAAAATATTATTTTTAGAATTTGAAAATAATTTTATTAAAAATGAAATATTTGAAAATATATCTAAATTATTAAGAATTTTTAATAAAAAAATTATAGTAGTATTAATTGGATTATATTTAACAAATTTATTAAAAAAATTTTTAATTAATAATAATATATATAATTTTATAATTAATATTAATTGTAAAAAAATTAATATCAATAATTTTATAAAATACGTAAATTTTTTAACAAAACAAATGAAATTTAAATTAGAATTCAAATCTAATGATTTATTTTTAAAATATTTTGAAGGAAATTTATTAGAATTATCTAATTTTTTAGAATTATTATTATTAATATATCCAGATGGTAATATTAATAATATTAATATTAAAAAAATTATTTATAATTCTACTTATTTTATATTTAATAATTTAATTGAAAATTTACTTGTTAGTAATATTGATAAATCTTTAAATATTTTAAAAAAAATGAGAGAAGTAAAAATTGAACCTATATTATTATTATATATTTTAAAAAAAGAATTAATTAATATTATTAAAATTAAATTTATTAAAAATAATAAAATTTTAAAATATAAATTTACATTATATATAAAAATTTCAAAAAAACTTACATATAATGATCTTAATAATGCTTTTTTAATATTATCTAAAATTGATAATTTAATAAAAACTAATAATATATTATTTTGGAATGAAATTAAAAATTTATTATTATTATTATGTAAATAATATTTTAAAAATATTTTTATTTAATAATCTATTAAGTTTTATTACATACATAAATAATGTATATAATAAAACTTAATAGTTCTCATTATTTTGAGAAAATTAAGTAAATTTTATATTTTAATATTTTTTAATAATTTTAATTCTTCTTTATTTTGAATAAAAAAAGAAATAATAAAAAATAACCATATAAAACCATTTAACATATTTAGTATATTAAATGCTAATACATTTTTCCATAAAAAAACAGTTTTAGCAAGTTGAATATTTGATATTAATATCATAATAGTAATCATACCCATTATAGCTGAAACACTTCCTTTTCTAAATTTACTTGCAAATAAAGTTATTCTAGTTAAACAAGGGTTTGCTATTCCTAACCCAAATGCATATATACCTAAACTAACTGTAATCCATAAAGACGAATAAGTTTTTATAAATATTGAAAATACAGTTAATATTAAACCTAATACTAATGGTTTACCCGCAAATGATATTAAATTTTTTAAATCATTATTTACACTTAAATATCTTAATGAAACATTTCCTAATATTAGTCCTATAAATACTGGCATTTGTAATATAGCATATGCAAGCATTGTTAATTTACATTTTTTAACTAAAATTACAGGTGAAAGTGCTATCCATGAAATTAAAGGAACATTAGCAAAACCTATTGAAAATGCTCCACATAAAAATTTTAAATCTTTTAATATAAATTTATAATTTTTAAATAAATTGATAAAAGAAATATTCACTTCTTTATTTTTTGGAGGTTCTGGCATAAAATAAAATAACCCTAATAATGATATACATGCTATTAAAGAAAAACCTATAAACATTTTTTGCCATGAATAAATTTTTATTAATATAGTTCCACATAAAGGTCCTAATAAAGGTGCAAATAAAGCTATATTTGCCATTAAAGCTATTAATTTAATACATTTTTTTTCAGAATATGTTTCTTGTATAGTTGTATATCCAACAGTACCAATAAAACATAAACCCATACCTTGCATAAATCTTACAAACATAAATTGTTTTATATTATAAGTAAAAGTAATTAATAAACAACTAAATATAAAAAAACAAACTCCAAAAAACATAATTGGTCTTCTTCCATATTTATCAGATAATGGCCCAAAAAACCATTGTAAACACATTCCACCAGATAAATATGCTGTTAAAGATGTAGGAATCCATTCTGTATTAACATGAAAATATTTAACAACTTCTAGCATAGCAGGTTGCATCATATCATTAGTAACATAAACTATTAATTCAAATAAAACTAAGCTAACAGGAAACATTATACGGTTAGTTTTTGTTAAAGACATTTTTATTCTCCAAAAATATTAAATTATTAATTAAATTTATAATATTTAATAATATTTTAAAATTAAAAATTATATTTTAATAATATTTAAATAATATAAAAATAGTATAAAAAAATAATAAATAAATATTAATATTATTTAATAAAATTTAATTTTAATTTTAATTATTAATTATTTATATTATATTATATATTAAAATTTTATATAAATTATATTAAATATAATATTAATATATTTTTAAAATTTTAAAATATTATAATAATTTATAAGTTAATTAAGCAGTAACCTTTTTAATATAAAAGGAGGAAAGTCTGGGCTCCAAAGAGCAGGGTGTCAGGTAATACCTGAGATTAATTTACGAATAGTGCAACAGAAAAAAAACCACTTATAAAAAATTATAAGTAGGGTGAAATTGTTTATATACACTACAATTTAAAATTTGTGTGGTTTGTAAACTCCACCTGGAGCAAAGTTAAATAGAGGTGTTGCTCATACTAACCTCGGGTTAACTGCTTGAACTAATAAGTAATTATTAGTCTAGATAAATTACTGCTCACGACAAAACCCAGCTTATAAGTTAACTTTTTATTCAATATTTTGAAATATTATTAAATTTTTATATATCTATATCTAAAGCATTTAATGCATTATTTTCAATAAAATTTTTTCTTAATTTAACATTTTCTCCCATTAAAATATTAAATAATTTATTAGTGTATATAGAATCTTTTATAAATACTTGTAACATATTTCTATTTTTGGGATTCATAGTACTTTCCCACAATTGTTCAGGATTCATTTCACCTAAACCTTTATATCTTTTTATATTAATTTTTTTTTTAATTTCTTTAAAAAGCCAATTTAAAGTTTCTTCAAATGAATGTACTTTTTTTTTTTTATTACCTCTTATTATAATTGTATTTTTATTAAATAATAAATATAATTTAGTACTTAAATTAAAAATTTTTTTATATTTAATACTATTTAAAAAAAAAAAATTTATTTTATAATAAATATTATTACCATAAATATGTTTACAAAATAATAATTCAAAAATGTTTTTTTTAATATTTTTAATTATTTTTGCTGTATAATAAATTAAATTATTTTTATAAAATTTGTTTATTTTATTAATTATAATTTTCAGCCATTTTTTAATAATTTTATAATTATTGAGATTATTAATTCCTATAAAAAATGGTTGATAAATTAAATTTATAATTAAATCATATGGATATTTTTTATTATTATTAATTTTTTTTTTAACAATAAAATATTCATATATTAATTTTTTAAGTTGTGTTTTTTTAAAATTTATTTTATTTTTTATATTAAATAATTTTGTTTTTTTAAGTGCAATATTAATTTTATATTTGTTCATATTTTTATTATCTTTTATATAATATTTAATATTTTTATTTTGTATTTTATAAAGGGGGGGTTGAGCAATATATAAATAACCCCTTTTTATAATTTCAGGCATTTTTCTATAAAAAAAGGTTAATAATAATGTACGAATGTGTGATCCATCAATATCAGCATCTGTCATAATTATAATTTTATTATATCTAATTTTATTATAATTATATTTATTTTTAACAATATTACAACCAATTGCTGAAATTAAAGATAATATCTCTTTTGATTCTATTATTTTATTAAATTTTATTTTTTCAACGTTTAAAATTTTTCCTTTTAATGGTAAAATTGCTTGCGTTTTTCTATCTCTACCTTGTTTAGCAGAACCTCCAGCTGAATCTCCTTCTACTAAATATAATTCTGATAAAACTGGGTTTTTTTCTTGACAATTAGATAATTTATTTATTAAATTAAAATTAACTTTTTTTTTTTTACGAGATATTTTATTTATTTTAATAATATTTTTTCTAAATTTATAAGAATTTATAATTTTTTTAATAATTTCTTTTTTATCTTTTTTATTTTTATTTAAATATTTTGTAAATTTTTTAATTATTATAAATTCAATTATTTTTTTAACTTTTTGTGAAATTAATTTATTTTTAGTTTGTGATATAAATTTAGGTTTACATAATTTTATAGAAATAATTCCAAAAAGTCCAATTTTAATATCATCATTTGTAATTTTTTTTTTTTTAAATATAAAATTATTTAAAGATTTTGTAATAGCACATTTTAATCCTGTAAGATGACTACCTCCATCAATTTGTTGTATATTATTAGTAAAGCAATATATTTTTTCATTATTTTTATTATTCCATTGTATTGCAATATCAATATTTATATTTTTAATAATTGTTGAAACTTTAAAAACTTTTTTATGTACATGGTTTTTATTTTTATTTAAAAATTTAATAAAAGAATTTAATCCTCCATAATGTTTTAAAAAATCATTTTTATTATTATTCAAATTTCTTATTAAAATATTAATTTTAGGGTTTAAAAATGTTAATTTATGTAAATGATTTAATAAAATATAATAATTAAAAATAGTAATATTTGTAAATATAGTTAAATTAGGCCAAAAACGAATTGTAGTTCCCCTTTTTATATTTTTTAAAATTGTTTTAAATATTTTTTGAGGAATACTATTTAAATAAAATTGTTTATAAATTATTTTATTTTGATAAATTATTAATTTTAATTTTTCTGATAATGCATTTACAACTGAAATACCTACACCATGTAAACCTCCAGTTTTTTTATCATATTTATTATCAAATTTATTACCAGAATGTAAAATAGTCATTAATATTTCTGCTATAGGTTTTTTTTCAATTGAATGAATATTTATAGGTATTCCTCCCCCATTATCTTGTATAGATATTGAATTATCATTATGTATAGTAACTATAATTATATTACATTTATTAATAATAATTTCATCAATAGAATTGTCAACAACTTCAAAGACCATATTATGTAAACCATTTCCATCATCAATACTACCTATATACATACCAGGACATTTTTTAACTACCTCTAAACCTTTTAAAATTTTAATACTACTATAATTATTTAACATTATAATTACACTTATAATATATTAATATTTAATAAAATAAATAAATAAATAAAATAAACGAATTTGAATTTGAATTTGAATTTGAATTTGAATTTGAATTTGAATTTGAATTTGAATTTGAATTTGAATTTGAATTTGCGGGAGTCGGAATTGAACCAACGACCTTTGGGTTATGAGCCCAACGAGCTGCCAACTGCTCCATCCCGCTAATTAAAATTATAATTTAAAATAAATTTTTAACAATAAAATTTATTTTAAAAATATTAATATAATATTTTAAAAAATATAATTTAATAATTATTTTAAATTTTAGAGGTTTCGCATTGTCGGAAATAATATTACATCTCTAATTGTTTTACTATTAGTTAATATCATTATTATACGATCAATACCTATCCCTAAACCAGCAGTAGGGGGCATACCATATTCTAATGCTTTAATATAATCTATATCTTTAAATATTATATAATTATTTTTTTTTTTAATATTTTTAATTTGTTCTTTAAATCTATAATTTTGATCTTTTGAATCATTTAATTCTGAAAAACCATTACAAATTTCTAAACCAGCTATAAATAATTCAAATCTATCTGCTATACTAGGATTTTGTTTTTTTCTTTTTGATAAAGGAGATACCTCAATTGGATAATCTAAAACAAATGTAGGATATATTAATTTTGGTATAACTACTATTTCAAATATTTTATTTATAAAATTTCCAATTTTATAATATTTTTTATTTTTAATATTAATCGATTTAAAAATTTTTTTAAAATAAAAAATATTATAAATATATTTCATATTAATATATTTATAATATTTTTTAATTGAATTATACATAGTAATTTTTTTAAATGGTTTATTAAAATTTAATATATATGTTTTATATATTATTTTTTTACCCCCAAAAATATGTTTAACTATATTTTTAAATAAAGATTCAATAAATTTAATTAAAATTTTATAATTTGAATATGCCATATAAATTTCCATCATAGTAAATTCAGGGTTATGTTTATAAGATATACCTTCATTTCTAAAATTTTTATTTATTTCAAATACTCTCTCAAATCCACCTATAACTAAACGTTTAAGATATAATTCTGGTGAAATTCTTAAATACATTTTCATATTTAAAGAATTATGATAAGTTTTAAATGGTTTAGCTAAAGCGCCCCCAGGAATTGTTTGTATTATTGGGGTTTCTACTTCAATAAATTTATTTACATTCATATAATTACGAATATAAAATATAATTTTAGATCTAATTTTAAAAACATAATTTGATTTTATATTAATAATTAAATCTAAATAACGTTGACGATATATTATTTCTTTATCTAAAATTTTTTGAAATTTATTTGGTAATATATTTATTGATTTTGTTAAAAGATATAATTCATTACATAAAATAGATAATTCACCTGTTTTTGTTTTAAATAATATACCTTTTGCTCCTAAAATATCACCCAAATTCCATTTTTTAAATTTTTTTTCATATATTTTTTTAGATAAATTATTTTTCGTTATATATAATTGAATATAACCTTCCATATCTTTTAATTTAACAAAAGAGGCTGAACCCATTATTCTTCTATTTATCATTCTACCAGCAATAATTATTGTTTTTTTTTTAATATTTTTAATATTTTTAAAATCATATTTATTATGAAGTTGTTTAGATATATTAATACGTTTAAAATTCCCAAATTCTTTTTTTATAATTTTTTT
This sequence comes from Enterobacteriaceae bacterium, assembly GCA_052400135.1. Lineage (GTDB taxonomy): Bacteria > Pseudomonadota > Gammaproteobacteria > Enterobacterales > Enterobacteriaceae_A. The sequence goes on along the minus strand of CP181165.1, from coordinate 47,163 downwards.
TTTTTTTATATATAATTTTTTAATTTTATAATTAATATATAAATATTTTTTTTTTTTTATCATTTATAACCCAGATTTTAAATTATTTTTAATAAAAAAATCTAAATTACCATTTAATATATATTTTATATCATTTATTTTTAAATTTGTTCTTATATCTTTTACAATAGAATTATCTAAAATATATGATCTAATATGATTTCCCCATGTAATATTTAACTTATTATTATTTATTTTTTTTTTAAATTTTTTTTTTTTTTTAAATTCAAAATTTAATAATTTTAAATTTAATTTTTTAATAGCTATTATTTTATTTTTATATTGTGAACGATTATTTTGACATTTTGAAATTATATTAGTAGGTAAATGAGTTATTCTTACAGCAGTATTAGTTTTATTTATATGTTGACCACCTGCCCCTGAAGCTTTATATAAATCAATACGTAAATCAGTTTTTTTAATTTTTATATTAATATTATTATTTATTTCAGGATAAACATAAATAGAACTAAATGAAGTATGTCTTTTTTTATTAAATAAATTTTTTCTAACTAATTTATGTATACCAGTTTCAGTACGTAACCAACCATAAGCATAATTTCCCATAATTTTTATAGTTATTGATTTAATTCCTCCAATTTTACCTATTGATTCTTTTATAAATTTAATTTTAAATTTTTTTTTTTCAGCTCATTTTAAATACATTTTTAATAAAATATTACACCAATCTTGAGCTTCTATACCTCCTGAACCTGATTTAATATTTAAATAACAATTTAATTTATCATTTTTACCTAAAAATATATATTTATTTTCTAAATTATTAATTATGTTATTTAATTTTTTATAGTTTTGTTTAATATAATTTAAAATTTCTATATCTTTTGTTTTATTATATATTTCTAATAATTCAATATTATCATATATATTATTTTTTAAAAATTTAATTTTTATAATAATATTTTTAATTATTGAATATTTTTTTGTTAATTTTAAAAAAAAATTATTATTATTCCATAAAATAATATTTTTAAATTTAATATTTATTTTTTTAATATATTTTTTTTTTTTAATATAATTTATTTTTTTTTTAATATAAATAAATTTTTTAATAATTTTTTGAATTTTATAATTTAATAAATTATTTATATTCATATTTTAACTCTTTTAAAATATTTAATTTATTATTTTTTAATTTTTTTTAATTTATATATTTAATTATAATATATTTATAATATATTAATAAAATAAAATTAATTAAAAATATTATATTTATAAATTATATAATATAATAATTTTATAATTTTTAAAAAGGATAAAATAATTTGAAAAATATTGGTATATTAACAAGTGGGGGTGATTCTCCAGGCATGAATTTTGCTATTAACGGTATACTAAATTCTGCTTATTTAAATAAATTTAAAATATTTGGAATTTATAATGGTTATAAAGGTTTATACAAAAATAAAATAAAAGAAATAAATAAAAAATTTTTAAATTTTAATAATAATAATAATGGAGGTACTTTTTTAGGTTCTTCAAGATTTAAAGAATTTAAAAATAAAAACATTAGACATAAATCAATTAATAATCTTATTAAAAATAATATTAATATATTAATTATAATAGGTGGTAATGGCTCTTATATTGGTTCTAAATATTTAATAAAAGCAGGTTTCCCATGTATAAATTTACCCGGTACTATTGATAATGATGTTATATATACAGATTATACTATAGGATATTTTACCGCTTTAAATACTATAGTTGAATCATTAGATCATATTCGAGATACTGCTTTTTCACATAATAGTATTTTTATAGTTGAAGTAATGGGAAGAAATTGTGGTAAATTAACAATTGCTAGTGCTATTGCTGGAAAATGTGAATTTTTTATAATTCCTGAAATTAAATTTAATATTGATAATTTAATTTCAGAAATTAAATTAAAAATATTAATGGGTTTAAAAAACGCAATTATAATTATTACTGAAAATATTTGTAATATTTTTAAATTTTCAGAATATATTAAAAAAAAAATAAATAAAGAAATAAAAACAATAATTTTAGGACATACTCAAAGAGGTGGAAAACCTGTATCATATGATAGAATTTTAGGATATCGTATGGGAACATATGCTATTAAATTATTATCTAAAGGTTATAATAACATATGTATTGGAATTAAAAATGGTAAATTAATATATAATAATATTACATAAAAAATTTTAAAATTTAATAAGAAAAAAATTTAAAATAAATAATTTATTATATTATTTAATATTATTATAATTTTATATTTTATAAAATAATAATTTTAAATTAAAAAAATTTTTTAAAAATATTTTAAAGATTATTTGAAAATTTATGAAAATAATAACTAGATTTGCTCCAAGCCCCACAGGCTATTTACATATTGGTGGGGCACGTACAGCATTGTATTCATGGTTATTTAGTAAAAGTAATAATGGTTTATTTATATTAAGAATAGAAGATACTGATATTACTCGTTCTAATGCAAAATCAATAAATTCAATAATAAACGGTTTAAAATGGTTAAAAATTAATTGGGATAAGGGCCCGTACTTTCAAACAAATAATCTTTATAAATATATGTTAATTATTAATAAAATGTTAAATAATGGTTCTGCATATAAATGTTATTGTTCAAAAAATCGTTTAAATTTATTACGTAATTATCAAATTAAAAATAAAATAAAACCAAGATATGATAAATTTTGTATTAATTATAATAAAAAAATTAACAATTATAAAAAATATGTAATACGTTTTCGTAATCCTGAAAATGGTTTTGTAATTTTTAATGATAAAATAAGGGGTTTAATAAAAATTAAAAATAAAGAATTAGATGATTTGATAATTTGTAGAGAAAATGGTATACCTACTTATAATTTTAGTTCTGTTATAGATGATTTAAATATGAATATTACTCATGTTATTAGAGGTGAAGAACATATTAATAATACACCTAGACAGATTAATATATTTAAATCTTTAGGAGCTAAAATTCCAATATATGCTCATGTTTCAATTATTTTAGGTAGTAACGGTAAAAAACTTTCTAAAAGATATTGTACAAATAATATAAATGAATTTCAAAAAAAAGGATATATACCAGAAGCTATTATTAATTATATATTAAAATTAGGATGGTCATATAAAAATAAAGAAATATTTACAATTACTGAAATGAAAAAATATTTTAATTTTAAAAATTTTATTAAATCTGCTTGTATATTTGATATTAAAAAATTAAATTGGTTTAATAAATATTATATGAAAAATATGTCTATTAAAAACCTTAAAAAAAATTTAATTCCATATATTTATAAAATTAATATTAATAATAATAAATTAAAATTAGAAAATATTATAAAAATGTTTAAAAAAAAAAGTAAAAATTTAATAGAAATATCTAAAATATTTAAATATATATATAATAAAGATATTTTATTAAATTATTTAATTATCAAAAATATTTTAAAATTTAAAAATATTTATAAAATTTTAATAATTATTTATAATAAATTTAATAAAATTAAATATTGGAAAATTGAAAATATTAATAAAATAATATTTAAAATTAAAAATTATTTTAAATTAAACATTTATGAGATATATATGCCTTTAAGAATTATTATTACTGGTAAATACAAAACACCAGATATTAAAAATATTATATATATTATAAAAAAAAAAACAACTTTATATCGTATAAATAAAATAATTAATATATTATATTATTTAAAAAAATAAATTTATTTTAAAATATAAATATTATATTTATATAATTAAATTCAAAAAATTTAATATATTTTAAAATATAAATATTTTAAGCATATATTATATTAGTAATTTTTTTTATTTTTTTACTTTTATTTTCTTTTTTTTTAATAAATTTATTTTTATTATTTAATTTAAAAGATATTTGGCCCCCAGTCATAAATAAATAAATTTTAGATAATAATTTTGCATCAAGTAAAGCACTATGAAAAATACGTTTACTTTTATCAATTTCATAACGTTTACATAAAGAATTTAAACTATTATTTTTACTTGGAAAAAGTTTACGAGCTATAGCTAAAGTATCAATTATATTACAAAAATTTTCAATTTTAGGATTATTTTTATTAAGCAAAAAAAGTTCGTAATTAATAAAATTAATATCAAACATTGCGTTATGTGCTATTAAATCAGCTCCATTTATTAAACTTAAAAATTTTTTATAAATATCTGAAAATTTTTTTTTATTATCCAAAAATTTATTACTAATTCCATGTATAGCAAAAGCTTCAGGTTCAATTAATCTATTTGGTTTAATATATGAATGAAAAATTTTACCTGTAAATTTTCTATTTATTAATTCTATTGCACCAATTTCAATAATACGATGTCCTATGTAAGGTAAACCAAATTTATTTAAACCAGTTGTCTCAGTATCAAAAACTATTTGTCTTTTATTTTTCATTTAAATTTTAATTTTAGTGAGTTTATATAAAATTAATTATTTTAAATATATAAATTTAAAATATTTATTAAATAAAATTAATATTATTATATTTAATTAAAATTATTTAAATTTTTTTTTTAATGTAATTATTCTATTAAAAATTAAATTATATTTGCATTTATAATTATATATATAAAAATATCCTATTCTTTCAAATTGATATCTTTTTTTTTTATTATAATAAAATAAACTAGGTTCAACATAACAATTTTTAATAATTAAAGAATATGGATTTATTACTGAAATTAAATTTTTACATTTTAAAATATTAGGAATTTTAAATAAATAATTATATAAATTAATATTTATTAATATAGAATGTATTTCAGAAACCCAGTGTATTACATTATTTATTTTATAACCAATTTGATTTTTATTTAAAGTATTAGAATAATAATTACAATAAATTATTTTAATAATACCACAAATATTTTTAATAATTTTTTTAGCTTTAATTATATAAGAATTTCTTAATCTTATTTTATTTCCTAAAATTAAACATTTATATTTTTTATTTTTGTTTTCTTTAAAATCATATCTATCAATATAAATTTTATTATTAAAAGGAACAATACGAAATCCTTTTGTTTTTTTTTTAGGGTTATGCAACATTAAAATCATTTCAGTTTGCATCCCCATATTTGTTATAATTATTTTTAATGGATTTATTACTCCCATTACTCGTAAAGCATTTATATTTAAATCATTTCGAATATATGATTCTAACATATTTATATCAATTATATTTTCTTGTTTAGTAATACCTATATTTTTTAAAAAAGATAAAATAGATTTTGGACTATATCCCCGTCTTCTGTAACCAGAAATAGTAGGCATTCTTGGATCATCCCAACCACCAACAATTTTATTATATACTAAAAAATTTAATTTTCTTTTAGATAAAATTGAAAATGTTAAATTTAATTTTGAAAATTCATATTGACAAGGATAAAAAGATATTGTTATATTTTTAAGTATCCAAATATATAAAATACGATTATCTATAAATTCTAATGTACATAATGAATGTGTTATTTTTTCTAAAGCATCAGAAATACAATGTGAAAAATCATAAGTAGGATAAATACACCATTTTTTATTAGTTTGATGATGAGAAATATATTTTATTCTATACAATATTGGATCACGCATTATAATATTATTAGAAAACATATTAATTTTAGCACGTAAACATAATGAACCTTCAGAAAAATAACCGTGTTTCATTTTTTTAAACATATTCAAATTTTTAATAATACTTCTATTTCTATAAGGACTATTTTTACCTGAATTAATTAAAGTCCCCCTTTTTTTTTTAATTTTATTTTTAGATAATTCATCAACATATGCTAAATTTTTTTTAATTAATTCAATTGCATAATTATAAATTTTATCAAAATAATTTGAAGTATAATAAATATTATTAATATTTAATCCCAACCATTTTATATCTTTTTTAATAGCATTTATATATTTAATATTTTCACAAACAGGATTAGTATCATCAAAACGTAAATTAAATATACCATTATATTTTTTTGATATATTAAAATTAAGAAATAAAGCTTTAGCGTGTCCTATATGTAAATAACCATTAGGTTCAGGTGGAAATCTTGTTTTTATTATTTTATATTTTTTATGGTACAAATCTTTTTTAATAATATTAATTATAAAATTTGGATAATTTATTTTTTTTTTCATTTTTTATTATTTTATATTTACATTATTTATTTTAACAAAAAAATTTTTTTTTTATTTTTATAAATTAAATTATTTATATGTAATTAATAATATTTATATAATTATTTTTAAAAAACTAGTTGACTTTTTTTTTGAAATAATTAAATTATTTAATATGTTAAAAAATAATTGGTTAAAAAGAAATTTTAAAGACAAATATATTTATTATACTAAAAAAAAAAAATTAAGATCAAGAGCATGGTTTAAAATTAATGAAATTCAACAACATTATAAAATATTTAAACCAAATATGATAATAGTTGATTTAGGAGCTGCACCAGGTAGTTGGTCTAAATATGCTAGTAAATATATAGGTAAAAATGGTTTTATTATTGCTTATGATATTAAAAAAATAAATCCTATTAAAAATGTAAAATGTTTTATTGAAAATGTTTTAAATAATAATTTTATCGAAAACATTAAAAAACATATTGGTTATAATAAAGTAAATATGATTATGTCAGATCTTTCACCTAATATAAGTGGTATATCATCAATTGATATACCTAAAACGAATAATTTAATTAAAATAGTAATTAAAATTTTAAAAAATATATTAAAACAGGGTGGAATATGTATAATTAAAATATTTCAAGGTTATAATTATGAATATTATATCAAATATATTTCTTTTATGTTTAAAAAAATTAAAATATTTAAACCTATTTCTTCAAGATTAATATCTAAAGAAATATATATATTAGCTTTTAAATTTAAATATAAATCAAAATAATGGAATTATAAATGAAAAAAATTATTAAAAACATATTAACATATATATTAATTTTATTTTTTGGGTTAGGGTTTGTTCAAAATGTAATTTATAAATCATATAGTAATAATTCTATTGAATACTCTAAATTTATATCAGAATTAACAAAAAATAAAATCAAAGAAGTTAAAATTAATGACAAAGAAATTAGTTTTACTAATAAAAATAACGATAATTATGTTACTTATATGCCAATAAATGATACAAAATTATTAGATACATTATTAATTAAAAACGTTAAAATTATAGGAAAAAATAGTAATAATAATATATTAATGACACTGATGTCGTCTTGGATTCCAATACTATTATTATGTATATTTTGGGGGTTTTTTATTAAACAAATATATAATGGTAACAAAAATGCTATTTCTTTTGGAAAAAATAATACTAAATTGTTAAAACCAGGAGAAATAAAAATTACTTTAAAGGATGTTGCAGGGTGCGAAGAAGCTAAAACAGAAGTAAGTGAAATAATTAATTATTTAAAATATCCTGATGAATTTAAAAAAATAGGAGGAAAAATTCCAAAGGGGATATTAATGATTGGACCTCCTGGTACTGGTAAAACTTTATTAGCAAAAGCTATTGCTGGAGAATCTGGTGTTTCTTTTTTTACAGCCTCCGGTTCTGATTTTGTTGAAATGTTTATTGGAGTAGGTGCTTCACGTATTAGAGATATGTTTTTACAAGCTAAAAATTTTTCACCATGTATTATTTTTATTGATGAAATAGATGCTGTTGGTAAAAAAAGAGGTTCAGGAATTGGAGGAGGTAATGATGAAAGAGAACAAACATTAAACCAATTATTAGTTGAAATGGATGGTTTTGAAATTAATCAAGGTATTATTATTATAGCAGCAACAAATAGACCAGATATATTAGATCATGCTTTATTAAGACCCGGACGTTTTGATAGAAAAGTACATATTGATCTTCCAGATATTAAAGGACGTGAAGAAATTTTAAAAGTACATATTCGTAATGTAATAATATCAAAAAAAGTAAATTTATCTTTAATTGCTAGAAGTACTTCTGGTTTTTCGGGAGCAGATTTATCAAATTTAATAAATGAAGCAGCTTTATTAACTGTACGTTTTAAAAAAAAAAAAATAACTATGATTGAACTTGAAAAAGCAAAAGATAAAATTATAATGGGGGTAGAAAGAAATTCTTTAGTAATTACAAATAAACAAAAAGAATTAATAGCATTTCATGAATCAGGACATGCTATTGTAGGATATTTAGTTCCAGAACATGATCCAATACATAAAGTTACTATTATTCCAAGAGGATATGCTTTAGGTGTAACTTGTTTTCTTCCTGAATCAGATTTAATTAACGAAAGTTTTAAAAAATTAGAGGGCAAAATATCAACTTTATATGGGGGTAGAATTGCAGAAGAAATAATATATGGGAAAAATAATATATCTACTGGTGCTTATAATGATATTAAAATAGCTACTTCAATAGCTAGAGATATGATTACTAAATGGGGTTTTTCAGATAAATTAGGTCCTCTTTTATATAATGATGAAAATAATAATTTAATATATTTAGAAAATAATAAAACTAAATCAAAATATATATCAGATGCGACATTATATATGATTGATCAAGAAATAAAATTAATAATAGAAAAAAATTACATTAAAGCACATAATTTATTATTAAAAAATGTAGATATTTTATATTCTATGAAAGAAGCTTTAATTAAATATGAAACTTTAAATTCTAAACAAATTTATAATTTAATGAATCGTAAAACTATTTTTATTTAAATAAAATTTAAAATTAGTTAGAATCAGTAAAATTTTTTTTACTGGTTCTAATTTATAAAAATATTTATTAAATAAATATAATATATAATTATAAATTACTTTTAAAATAATTATTATATTGAAAAATAGCATTATAAGATGAACGAACAAGAGGACCACAAAAAGAAATATTAAAACCCATTTCTAATATTTTATTTTTATAAATTTTAAATTTTTCGGGTTTTATATATTTTTTAACATTTATATGTTTATAACTTGGTTGTAAATATTGACCTAAAGTAATTATATTTATTCCTTTATTTTTAAGTTCGTAAAAAACTTCAAAAATTTCGTAATCTTTTTCACCTAAACCCATCATCAATCCTGATTTTGTTGGAATTTTAGGTTGTATGTTTTTAAACTTTCTTAAAAGTTTTAATGATCTTATATATTTTGAATCTGGTAAAATTTTATTATAAATACGGGGTACAGTTTCTAAATTATGATTAAAAACATTTGGTACATTAAAATTTAAAATTTTTAAAGCATAATTCATACAATTACGAAAATCAGGTGTTAAAATTTCAATTTTTATTTTTTTGATATTTTTAATATATTTTATACAATTATAAAAATGTATTGCACCTCCATCAATTAAATCATCACGATTTACAGATGTTATAACTATATAATTTAATTTTAAATAATTAATTATTTTAAATATTTTTATAGGTTCATTATAATTTATTTTTTTTGGTTTTCCCTTTTGAATATTACAAAAATTACAATTTCTAGTACAAATATTACCTAAAATTATAAATGTTACAATACCTTTATTGAAACATTCATATAAATTAGGACAATTTGATTCTTTACAAACTGAATTAATATTATTTTTAATTAAAATATTTTTAATATTATTAATATTTTTATATATTGGGGGTATTTTAATTTTAATCCAATTAGGTTTTTTAATAAAAATCAAAAATATTACCTTATTTATTTTATAATTAGTATTATTTTAATAAATTTAAATTTTAAAAATATTTATTTTTTAAAATATAATTTTTATATTATATATAAATTTATTTTTTAGTTTTATATTTATTTAAATATTTTAAAAATAATAGTATTTATTAAATTTTAAAATATATTTATAATTTATTAATATTTTTAAATATAATTTAAATATAATTTTTTTATAAATAAATATTATTAAATAAAATTTTCATTTAAAATTTTTAAAATATATTTTTTTATATATTATAATAATATTTCATAAATTTAATTATTTTATAAATTAAAATTTTATAAATTATTAATAAGCGTCTGTAACTCAGATGGTTAGAGTATCATTTTGACACAATGAAAGTCGGTGGTTCAATTCCACCCAGACGCATTTTTTAAATTTAAAATAAATTAAATATTTTATATTATATTTTAAAAATAATTATATTAATTATATTAATTAATATAATTAAATTAATTTAAATAATATTATTTTAAAAAAATAATTTATATTTATATATAATATTAAAATAATAAATTTTTAAACTTATTTTTTAAAATATATTAAAATTTATTAATAACATTTAAAAATTAAAAATTTAATATTTAATAATTTTTTATAAATATATAAATAATTTATATAAATTATATAATATTTTATTTAATTTTATAAAATATTAATTTAAATAATTAAAATAAATATAATTTAATAATTAAATTAAAATGATAAATATTAAAAATAAAAAATTTATCTCTAAAAAATATTTAGGTCAAAATTTTTTAAATAATTTATATATTATTAAAAAAATAATTTATATAATTAATATTAAAAAAAAAGATATATTAATAGAAATTGGTTCTGGTTTTGGAGTAATTACAAAATTAATAATTCCAAATATATATAAAATTATTATAATAGAAATTGATTTAAATTTAATAAATTTTTTAAAAAAATATTTACAATTTAAAAATAAAAAAATAATAATTTATAAAAAAAATATATTAAAAATTAATATATCAAAAATTGCTAAAAAAAACAAAAGTATAATAAAATTTATTGGTAATATTCCATATAATATATCAACAAATTTTATTTTTTACATTATTAAATATTTATATTATATTAAAAAAATATATATAATATTACAAAAAGAATTTTCTAATAAAATTATATATAATATAAAAACAAATTATTACGGACGTTTAAGTTATATTATTAAATATTTTTATAATATTACAGTAATATGTAAAATATCTAAAAAATCTTTTATTCCTATACCTAAAATAGAATCTAATTTTTTAATTTTAAAACCTATTATTAAAAAATATTTTGTAAATAATATTATTATCTTAAAATTAATAATAAAAAAATCCTTTAATCAACGTAGAAAAAAAATTAAAAATAATTTTAAAAAAATATTTACAATAAAACAATTAAAATTAATTAAAATAAATCCAAATTATAGAGCACAAAATATTTCATTAATTGAATTTTGTATATTATCAAATTTAATTACAATTAATTTTTTTTATAAAAATAAATATTTTAATATATAATTTACTAATTTAATATATTATTATTTAACAATAAAATTATGAAAATATCAATTAATTCTATAATAAAAGGTTTAATTAAAATTAAAAAAAAAATAATTATTAATGGTTGGATAAAAAATAAAAGAAATTCAAAATATGGTATATCATTTATTTCAATTACTGATGGCACATGTTTAAAACCATGTCAAATAATTATAGAAAAAAAAATTAAAAATTATAAAGAAATTTTAAATTTAACACCTGGTTGTTCAATTGAAGTTATAGGTTTATTAATTATATCTTTAGGGAATAAACAAAATTTTGAAATAAAAGCTATTAAAGTAAACATTATAGGTTTAATAAAAACAGCAAAAATATACCCGATAACTCCAAAATATCACAGTAAAGAATATTTAAGAAACATAGCACATTTAAGACCAAGAACAAATTTAATTAGTGCAGTTTCTAGAATAAGACATACTACAATGTTATCAATACATAAATATTTACATAAAAATGATTTTTTTTGGGTTCCAACCCCATTAATTACATGTATTGATTCCGAAGAAAATAGTAAAATGTTTAAAATATCAACTTTAAATTTTAAAAAAAAAAATAAAAATATTAATTTTAAAAAAGAATTTTTTGGTAAAGAATCATTTTTAACTGTATCTGGACAATTAACAGGTGAAACTTATGCTTGTTCTCTTTCTAAAATTTATACATTCGGTCCTATATTTAGAGCAGAAAATTCAAATACAAGTAGGCATTTATCAGAATTTTGGATGGTTGAACCTGAAATTACTTTTGCTACATTAGAAGATATAATAAATTTAGCTGAAAATTTATTAAAATATATTTTTAAAAAAATTTTAATAAAAAGATATGATGACGTATTTTTTTTAAATAATAAAATTAATAAAAAAAATATTAATCATTTAATTAAATTTATGTTTTGTAAATTTGAACAAATTGATTATTCTGAAGCAATTAAAATTTTATTAAAATCAAATATTAATTTTAAATTTCCTATAAAATGGGGTTTAGAAATATATTCTGAACATGAACGTTATTTATCTGATAAATATTTTAAAAAACCAGTTATTATTAAAAATTATCCTAAAAATATTAAACCATTCTATATGAAAATTAATAAAGATTTTAAAACTGTAGCTAATATGGATATTTTAGTACCAGGGGTAGGAGAAATAATTGGTGGTTCACAACGTGAAGATAGATTAAATATATTAGATAAAAGAATTATAGAAAATAAACTTATCAAAAAAAAATATTGGTGGTATAGAGATATTAGGAAATATGGTACTGTACCACATGCAGGTTTTGGGTTAGGTTTTGAACGTATTTTAAATTATATAACAGGATTAAAAAATATTAGAGATGTAATACCATTCCCTAGAACTCCAAATATAATAGATTTTTAATATTTTATAAATAATCGATAAATAATTTACCGTCTAAATGATCCATTTCATGTTGAATACATATTGATTTAATATTTTTACTTTTAAATTCAAATAATTTTCCCATTTTATTGATAGCTAAAATTTTAATATATAAATAACGTTTAATATTTTTAAAAATGTTAGGTATAGATAAACACCCTTCTTTAAACCAAACTTCCCCACTTTTTTTTAAAAATTTTGGATTTATAAAAATCATTTTATCTCTTTTATTTTTAGAAATATCAATTATAAATATTCTTTTATTAATACCAATTTGTATAGCTGCTAAACCTATACCATTATTTTTATACATTATTTTAAACATATTATATATAATATTTTTAATTTTAAAATTTATTTTATTAACTTTTTTTGATATAGTTTTTAATTTTTTATTAGGATAATAAATTAATTTTAATAACATTTTATTATAAATATAATATAAAAATATTTTTTTAAAAATTTCTTTTTTTTTTTTTATTAATATAATGCATATAAATAATAATATCTTCTATAGTTAATATTGGTATTTTATGTCTTGTTGAAAAATTCATTATTTCTTTTTTTTTTGACATACTCCCATCTTTATTAGTTAATTCACAAAGTACCCCAATTTTTTTTAAACCTGATAATAACAATAATTCAATTACTGCTTCAGTATGACCCTTTCTAGTTAATAAACCTCCAGGATGTGCACATAAAGGAAAAATGTGCCCAGGTTTATTAATATCAAAGGGTTTAACATTATTACAAACAATAGAATTTATTGTATTAACACGATCATTAGCAGAAACACCAGTAGTTACGTTTTTTTTAGATTCAATACTTACAGTAAATGGAGTTTGAAATTTACTAGAATTATTAATAACCATCATTGGTAACAAAAGTTTTTTTCTTAATTTTTCAGTAATACAAAGACAAACAATACCACTACCATTATGTATAGCTAAAGCCATTTGTGATATTGTTATATTTTCAGCAGCAAAAATAATATCTCCTTCATTTTCTCGATTTTTATCATCTAATAATATTACACCTTTTTTTTCTATAAAGGATTTTATAGCATTTTCAACACGTTTAATTTGGAATTTAAAATTTGCAAAATTTTTTTTAATAAAATACTCCAATTTTTAAAATTAATTACATCAAATATATTTTTTTGTTTTGAAATTTTACTATATTGTATTTTTATACTTATTATATAAATTAATAAAAGATAAATTATAAATTTTTTTTGAAAAAATTTTTATATTATTTACCAATACAAAAATTTGAAAAAATTTCATTTATTATATTTTTGGGGGTTTTTTTACCTATAAGTTTATTTAATTCATTATTAACTAATATTAATTCTTCTGCTAATAATTCTTTATAATAAAAAAAATTAAATTTTATTTTAGATTTTATTAAATGATATTTTGCTTTTTTTAATAATTCTAAATGTCTAAAACGAGATAAATAAAGACCCTCAGTAAAATTATTATTTAGACATAATGTTTTTTTTAAATGATTTTTTAATAAAATAATACCATTTAAATTAACTATAGAAATACAAATTAAAGTATAATTTTTTAATTTAAATATTCCAGATAATTCTTGTGTTAAATCTATTTTGTTTCTAATAAACGTAATTGGTAAATTATATGGAATTTTTTTAATAAAATTATATTTTAAATTTATAAAATTTTTTTTTTTAGAATTAATTATAAATAATAAATGATCTGATTGCTTTATTTCATTTATTGATTTTTTAATTCCAATTTTTTCTATTTTATTATTTGTTTTATGTAATCCTGCAGTATCAACAATATTAATTTGAATATTATTAATTTGAATATCTTGTTTTAATATATCTCTAGTAGTTCCAGATAAATTAGTAACAATTGAAATTTTTTCACCCGTTAAAATATTTATTAAACTTGATTTACCTACATTTGGTAAACCTGCTATTACTAATTTTATTCCCTCTTTAATAATATATCCTTTATTTGAATTTTTTAAAATATTATTAATATTATGAATAATTTTATTTAAATATATTTTAATTTCTTTTTTATTTAATATATTAATATTATTTTCAGGAAAATTAATTTGAGCTTCTAAATTTATTCTTAAATTATTAATTAATTTAATTAAATTATTAATTTTAACAGAAAAAATTCCTTTTAAAGAAGACATTGCTAATTTTGCTGCTAATATTGAATTAGCGTTTATTAAATCAGAAATAGATTCAGCTTGAATTAAATCTATTTTATTATTTAAAAAAGCACGGGCTAAAAATTCTCCTGGTTTAGCTATACGTACTTTATTTGTTTTTAAAATATTTTCAATTAATAAATTAATAATAATAGGACCACCATGTCCATGTAATTCTAAAACATCTTCACCAGTAAAAGAATTAGGTTTTGGAAACCATATTGCAATTCCTTTATCTAAAATATTATTATTATAATCATAAAATGGTAAATAATTAGCATAACGTGGCTTTAAAACTTTTTTTAATATAAAATATGAAATTTTTTTGGTATTTAAACCAGAAATTCGGATAATTCCAATTCCTCCTCTACCTATAGGTGTAGCTTGAGCTACAATTGTATCTTGGTTATTCATTTTAAGTAAATTTTAAAAATTATTTTTTAATTTTTTTTATTTTTTAATATTTTTTGTTGAAAAATAATACAAATATTATTAAATATATAATAAAGAATTAAACCTGCTGGAAACTTAAAAAAAAATAAACTAAAAAAAACTGGGACAAAATTCATTATTTTTTTATAATGATTATTTATAATTAAAGGTGATGTTTTTTGAATATAATACATTGTTATACTTAATAATATAGGTAAAACATAATATGGATCTTTAGATGAAAGATCATATATCCATAAAATAAATTTTGAATGTCTTAATTCTACAGATTCTATTAATATATTATATAGTGCTAAAAATATTGGCATTTGAATTAATAAAGGTATTAAACCTAATAATGGATTAATTTTTTCAATTTTATATAATTTTAATATTTTTTTATTTAATATTTGTTTATTATCTTTATTTTTTTCTTTAATTTTTTTAATTTTAGAACTTAATGTTTTCATTTTATTAGAATATTTATATTGAAATTTAAATACAGGATATAAAATAACACGTAAAAATAATGTTATTAATATTATAGAAAATCCCCAATTTCCTATTATTTTATATATAAATTTTAATATTTTAAATAAAGGTTGAGATATAAACCATAAAAAACCATAATCTATAGTCATACTTAAATACGGTGATAATTTTTCCATATCATTTTGTATTTTAGGACCAATCCATAATGATGTTTTATAATTTATAATTTCAAATGGTTTAATATTAATTGAATTTGATTGAAAACCAATTGTATAAATATTTTTATTAAAATTTTCTGTATAAAAAATATTATTTGTTTTATTAATAGGTATTATTGCAGTTGTGAAATATTTTTGTAACATCGCAATCCAACCATTTTTTATATTTATATTTAATTTAATATTATCTTGTAAAGATATTTTTTTATATTTTTCTATATTTGTTGAATAAGCTACAGCTCTTAAATCTTTGTGAACAATTTCTTTGTTATTAATACATATAGGTAAATTAATTGTTTGTCTTAATTGACCAAAACAACTTAATTTAATTGGAATTATATTATTATTTATAAAAGTATTAATTATTTTTATTTCATAACTATTTCTTTTTAATACAAAAGTTTTAATTAATATATTATCATTATTATCTTTATAATACATAGGTACAGAAATATAATTTTTATTTTTAGTTATTAAATAATAATTTTTTTCAACTTTAAATTGTGGATTTATTATTTTATTTATATTATTAAATAAATATTGTTTTTCTATTAAACCATTTTTAATTTGATATATAAATTTATTATTAGTTTGTAAAATTTTTAAAGATTTAGGTGAATTTAATTCTTTTTTATATTTTAATAATTTCGCTTCTTCTATAATACCACCATTAGTATTAATTGTTAAACATAATAAATTTGTTTTTATTTTAACTATTTTATAATTTTTATTTTTATTATTTATAATTTGTTTATAATTTAAACTAATATTATTATTTTGATTTTTATTAAAATAGTTTTTTAAATTTTCATGATTTTTAAACAATTCAGATATTATTAAAAAAAAAAAAAAAAAAAAAATAATAAATATTTTACGTTTTATAAACAAAATTAATTTCTCAACAATTAAATTTATTAAATTTAATAATTTTTAAAAGTTCAAATTTTATTTAAATTAATAATAAATTTATAATTATTTAATTTATATAAATTTTTTTTAGAAAATATAATAAAATCTAATAATGGTAATAAATATTTATTATAACGAAAACTATTTTTAGCAATTCTTTTAAAACGATTTCTATCATGCGAATATTTAATATGTTTTTTACTAATAATTAAGCCAAATCTAGCATATTCTAAATTATTAATAATTTTAATAACAGTAAAATATTTATTATTATATATAGTTGACTTTTTAAAATTTAATATTAAACTATTATTTAATAATTTTAAATCTTTATTTAATTTAAAATTTATCATTTTATTATTTAAAAGAAATTAATCTTTTTCTTTTTTTATTACGTCTTCTTGATAAAATTTTACGACCATTTTTATTTGACATTTTAATACGAAATCCGTATTTTCTATTTCTTTTTAAAATAGATGGTTGAAAAGTATATTTCATAAAAAATTTACCTTATTATTAAAATAATTTAATTTTATATTTTTGTAATTTTAATTAAATAATAATATATTATTATATAATATAAATAAATATATTTTAATTATATACAAAAGGAATTTAAAATGACTACTAAAAAAAAAATAGTAATAATAGGGGGAGGAATTGGAGGTTTAGAATTAACTAAACTTTTAAGTAAAAAAATTGGGAAAAAAAACAAGATAACACTTATAGATAAAAATTCATATCATATATGGAAACCTATATTACACCAAATATCATCAGGATATTTAGACGCAAATATGAATGCAATAAATTTTTTAGATCATTCTAATAATAATAATTATAATTTTAAAGTTGGAAATTTAATAAATATTAATAAATATAAAAAAATTATTAAATATCAATATATAAATAATTTAAAAAAAAAAAAAAAAATAAAATATGACATACTTATTATTGCATTAGGAAGTATATCTAATGATTATAATATTAAAGGAATTAAAAAAAATTGTTTTTTTTTAGATAATATTAAACAAGCATTATTATTACACAAAAAAATATTTAATATTTTACTAAATTTTAAAGAAAATATAAATAAATTTAATAAAATTAATATTGTTATTATAGGAGGAGGAGCAACAGGAATTGAAATATCTGCTGAAATTGCAAATTTAATAAAAGAATTAAAAAAATACAGTTATAAAGATTTAGATATTAAAAAAATAAATATTATAATTATTGAATCCAACTCTAAAATTTTATCATTATTACCAAATAAAATTTCATTTGATGTATATAATAAATTAAAAAAAATTGGAATTATTATATTAACTAATACTATGGTTATTAATGCATATAAACATGGATTAAAAACTAATAAAAATATTTATATAAATACTAATTTAATAATTTGGGCAGCAGGTATTAAAGCACCTGATTGTCTTAAATTAATAAATGGTTTAGAAATTAATAGAAATAATCAATTAATAATTAAACCTACTTTACAAACAACACTAGATTCAAATATTTTTGCTATTGGAGATTGTTCATCTTTAAAAATAAGCAATAATAAATTTGTACCATCACGTGCTCAATCAGCACATCAAATGGCAAATTTATGTTTTCAAAATATTTTATCTATTTTAAATAAAAAACCATTAAAATTATATAAATATAATGATTATGGTACTTTAATATCTTTATCTAAATTTGATACAATAGGTTATTTAATAATTAAAATAATAAATAAAAAAATCATAATAAAAGGAAAAATAGCACGTTTATTATATATTATTTTACACAAAATCCATCAAATTAAAATACAGGGATATAAAAAAGGAATATTATTTATTATAATTAATATGATTAATAAATTTATACAACCTAAAATTAAAATTAAATAATTATTAAATTTAAACTAAAAATTTATTGAAGATCCACAATAACATTTTGTTTTAATATTTGAATTTTTAATAATAAATTTTGATTCTTCTAAATAATAATTATAAAATAAATAACTTTTAGATAAATATTGAAAACTTATATGATCAATAACTATTATAATATTTTTTTTAATAACGCATATATCAGTTTTTTTTTTATTATCTACTAAAATAAAACCATATTTTAAACCGCTACAACCTCCACCTTGAATAAAAATTCTTAATTTTTTTTTTTTTTTTGTAATTGATTTTATTTTATTTATAGCTGATTTATCTATATTAAAAGTTAAAAAATTTTTCATTATTTAATATTTATTTTATTTTATGTATTTAAATTAATAATTGTTTAAAAAAATTTATTTAAATTATTAATATTTTATTTTAAAAAAATTTTTTTAAAAATAATTTAATATATTTAATATATAATAAAAAATAATAAAATATTAATTTAAAAATTAAATTTAAATTTTAATAAAATTATAATATTTTAAAAATTGCATCTGGAAGGATTTGAACCTTCGACCGCTCGGTTCGTAGCCAAGTACTCTATCCAACTGAGCTACAGATGCAATTAAGGTGAGACGGGGATTCGAACCCCGGATACTATTGAAATGTATACTCCATTAGCAGAGGAGCGCTTTAAACCGCTTAGCTATCTCACCAATAATAATTTATATTTTTTAAATTTTTAGATTTAAATTTAATAATATTTTAAAATTTCGTAAATTTTCAATTCTATAATATTTTAAATTTATAATCTATAATTGAAAAATTATATATTTTAAAAAAATAAATTATTTAATTAAATTTTTAAATTATTATTTTATTCAGTTTCAAAATTAATATTTGTATTAACATCTTTTTTATAATTTATTTCTGGAAAACGAAAACCAAATAAATTTAAAAACTCTTTTTTACAATAAAAAAAATCAGTTTTTTCTTTAAAATTATTTGAATTAACATTTGACCATATTTTTTTACATTCTTTTTGAATATTTCGTCTTTTTTCCCAATTATCCATACGTATTCTATTATATTTATCAGTTTTATAATTTTTATTATATAAACATGTTGACATTAAACGAAATATTTGTCCAATACAATTTTCATGTACATTTCTTTTTTTCATAATTTTATAAAGAATTGAAATATATAAATTCATAAATGGATTTAAATAATTACTTTTTGTGATAGTTGTTTTTAAAATTACAATTTTAACGATACCATTTTTTTTTTTTAATATTTTCTCTATTTTTTTTGCTGAACGTTTAAAATCTTGCTTTGCTAAACCTATTGTTCCATTTTTATATATTGGTGATATTATTTTACTACTAACACAAGAATAAGCTATTGATATTATATTATTTTCTAAAACATCAGCTTTATTTAATTTTATCATCCATGATTCCCAATCTAAACCTCCCATAACAAAAATAGTATCTTTTATTTCTTTTTTATTAGCTGATTTTATTGTTGATTTTATGATTTTATTTTTACTTATATTAATAGTTTTATTTGTGTAATCTTGACCAATAGGTTTAATTACTGCATTAATTATTTTATTATTATATATACATGATTTTGAAGATATCGCATAAACTACTAAATCAATTTTTCCTAAATCTTTTTTAATTAATTTAATAACTTTATTTTTACATTTATCGGAAAAACTATCACAATTTATATTTTTAGAATATAAACCTAAAATTTTTGAAAATTTATCAACTGCAGCAATATTATACCAACCTTCATTAGCAAAATTTAAAAAAAAATTTTTTTTTCCAAAAAATACTCCAATAGTTTTAGCTTCAAAACCAAAGGTAGTAACTATATGTGTTGCTAAACCAAATCCTGATGAAGAACCTATAATTAATACTTTTTTAGGTCCCTTTTTAATAAAAGCATTTCTTTTTTTAATATAATTAATTTGATTATAAATATTATATTCACAACCTATTGGATGAGCTGTAATACAGTAAAAATTTTTAAATCTTGGTTTTATTATCATTTAGAAATTTATTTTTAAATTAAAATTATTTTAAATAATATATAAAAATAAATATTATAATTTAAATTGTTTATTTTAAATAAATTTAAATATATTTTTAAATAAAATTAAACATAATATAAAAAATTAATTTAAAATATAAATTGTTTTTCAAAAAAACCAGTTGACATTTTTAAAATATAAATTTATAATATGCAATGAGTGATTAGCTCAGATGGTAGAGCAACTCCTTTACACGGAGAAGGTCGGAGGTTCAATTCCTCCATTACTCATAATTAATTAAAATTAAATTTTTAAATATAATTTTATATTATTTTAAAAGGAAATTTAAAATGACAAAAATGAGAGGTCAAGTTAAGTGGTTTAATGAATCAAAGGGATTTGGTTTTATTACACCATCTGATGGTAGTAAAGATGTATTTGTACATTTTTCAGCTATTCAAGGTAGTGGTTTTAAAACACTAGCTGAAGGACAAAATATAGAATTTGAAATCCAAGAAGGACAAAAAGGACCATCTGCTGTAAATGTTACAACATTATAAAAAATAATTTTAAGCCCGTTTTAAAACGGGCTCAAAATTTTTTATAATTTATGTTCTTTATATAAAATATGTTTTCTTATTATAGGATCAAATTTTATAAAATTTTGTTTATTTGTTTTTTTCCTTTTATTTTTAGTAGTAGTATAAAAGTGTCCAGTTCCATATGAAGAAATTAATTTTATTTTTTCTCTTATTTTTTTAGCCATATATTATTCCTTTAAATTTTAAATTTAATTATTTATAAAAAAATTAATACCCTTTTTGTTTATATTTTTTAAACCCTTTTTTGAAATTTTAAAATTTAAATATTTTTTTTTTTTAACAACCCAAAATTTATGTTTATGTAAATTTGGATAAAATTTTTTTTTTGTTGCATTCATTGCATGTGATCTATTATTTCCTGATATTGGTTTTTTTTGAGTTATTTGACATATTTTTGACATTTTAAAATATCCCAAAAATTAATTTAATATTAATATTTTAATTTAAAATATAATTTATTTGTAATTTTTAAAATATAATAAATTTTATAATAAAATATTTATATATTTTGGAACTATATTGAATAAAAAAATAGAATTTATAAAAATTAATGAATTAAATAATCAAAGAATAGATAATTATTTAAAAAAAATATTTAAAAATGAAACAAAAAATAATATTTATAAAATTATAAGAAAAGGTAGTATAAGAGTAAATAAAAAACGAGTTAAATTTAATTATAAATTAAAATTTGGTGATATAATACGTATTAAAAAACAAAAAAAAAGAAAAATGATATTTTATTTTAACAATTTAGAAAAAAATATAATATATGAAGATAATTATATTTTAATAATTAAAAAACCTTCAGGTATAGCTGTACATGGTGGAAGTGGAATAAAATGTGGAATTATTGAAAGTATAAGAATATTAAGAAAAAAAGATGATTTTTTAGAATTAGTACATAGATTAGATCGTGATACTTCTGGAATTTTATTATTAGCTAAAACAAGAACAGTATTAAATTTTTTAAATAAAGAATTATATTCTAAAAAAATTAAAAAAGAATATTTATCTTTAGTAAAAGGAAAATGAGATTCAAAAATTCAAAAAATAGAATTATATATTAAAAAAAAAAATATAAAAAAATCAATTATAATAATTAATAATATTGGTAAATTTACTCAAACATTTTTTAAAATTATTAAAAATTATAAATTAAATACTTTGTTAAAAATTTTACCAATTACAGGACGTAAACATCAAATTCGAATACATACATCATATGTAAATAATCCTATTATATTTGATAAAATATATGATAAAAATTTTATAAATAATAAATTTAATAATACTAAATTAAACAGATTGTTTTTACATGCTAATAAAGTTTTATTAAAACACCCATATTTAAAAAAATATATTCAAATAATATCTAATATTGATTATGATTTATATTATTTTTTAAAAAAATTAAAATAATTATAATTATTTAATTATATAAATTTTTAAAATATTTACTTGCATTTAAAGAAAAAATAAATATCTTAAGTTTAAAATTAATTTTTATTTAATTAATTTAGGAAATAAATATGGCAGTACCAAAACATAAAATATCTCGTTCGAAAAGAGGGAAAAGAAGAACAAATAATAAATTAAAAATTAATTTATTATCTACTGATATAAAAACTGGTGAATTACATCTTAGACATCATATTACTATAAATAAATTTTATAAAGGTAAAAAAATAAAATAAAATAAAATAAAATAAATTAATTTATTTATATTTTTAAAAAAAAATTTTTTATAAATATATATTTAAATTTAATTAATTAATTAAATTTTAATATTTTAAAAGGAAGAAAATGGTTTTAGTGACTAAAAAAGCACCAGATTTTAATGCTAACGCAATTTTAGGTAATGGTAAAATTATAGAAAATTTTAATTTTAAAAATTATATTTATAATAAATATGTAGTTTTATTTTTTTGGCCTATGGATTTTACTTTTGTTTGTCCATCAGAATTAATAGCTTTTAATAAACGTTTTAATGAATTTCAAAAAAGAAAAGTTGAATTAATAGGTGTATCATTTGATTCAGAATTTGTACATAATGCTTGGAGAAATACACCAATTGAAAAAGGGGGTATAGGTAAAGTAAAATATATTATGATTGCTGATATTAAAAGAACAATTCAAAAAGCATATGGTATTGAACATCCTGAAATTGGTGTTGCTCTTAGAGCTACTTTTTTAATTGATAAAAAAAGAATTATACGTTCACAAAGTATAAATGATTTACCAATTGGAAGAAATATAGATGAAATTATAAGAATAATTGATGCATTACAATTTCATGAAAATCATGGAGATCTTTGTCCAGCTCAATGGACAAAAGATAAACCTGGTATTATTCCTACAAAAATTGGAATTATTAAATATTTAAATACAAATTTAGATAAATTATAATTTAATTTTTAAACTTTATTAAATAACATTTCAATTAAATAAATAAATAAATAAATAAATAAATAAATAATATTTATATATATATTAAATAAATATTTTAAAAAAAATATTTATTAAAATAATAAATTTATGCGGGAGTAGTTTAGTGGTAGAATATAACCTTGCCAAGGTTGAGGTCACGGGTTCAAATCCCGTCTCTCGCTTTTATATATTTAAAATACAATACTTAGTTTAATTTAATTTATTTTAAAATATATATTTTAAAATAAATTAAATTAAATTAAAATAAAATAATATTTTAATAATTAGTACTTATAAATATTTTAAAAAATTAAATTATATTAAATATTTTTTTTTTTTATAATATTTATAATATTTATCATTTCTAAAGCATTAAGTGCTGCATCTGAACCCTTATTTCCAGATTTACATCCAGATCTATTTATAGCTTGTTCAATTGTATCTGTAGTTAAAATTCCAAAAATAATAGGTATTTCATTTTTTAACATAACATTACTAATATTTACAATAGTAGAATTTGAAATATAATCAAAATGAGGAGTGTCTCCTTTAATAATTGTTCCTAAAGCTATAATTGCATCATATTTTTTTAAATTTGATAATATTTGAGTAATTAAAGGTATTTCATAAGCTCCTGGTACCCAAATAATAGTAATATTATTGTTTTTAATTTTACCTATTCTTTCAAAAATATCTAATGCTCCATTTAATAATGATTTATTTATAAATTCATTAAAACGAGATATTACAATAGCTATATGACTTTCTTGTGTTAAAAATGTACCTTTTATAATTTTCATTTATTTTAAATATTTTGTTATTTTAAATTTATAAATAAATAAATTTATTTATTTTTTTTTAATATTATTTTTATATCTTTTCCCATTTTTTTAATATTTTTAAAAACAAAATCATTTTTATTAAATATTTTTTTAAAATTTGGTAAATTAAATATACCTAAACTTTTATTTCCTAAAATTTTAGGAGATATATATAAAATTAATTCATCAATTAATTTTAATTTCAATATTGAACCGGATAATTTAGGTCCAGATTCAAATAAAATATTATTTATTTTAATTTTTCCTAAATATAAAATTAAAGATTTTAAATTTATTTTTTTTTTATTAAAAATTATTTGATGTACATTTTTTGGCCAAACTTTATTATCTTTAATTAAACGTATTAAAAAAATTTCACGTTTTGTTTTTATTATTTTATGTTTAGGTGTTATTCGATTTTTACTATCAATTATAATTATTAATGGTTGTTTTAAATTTTGAAAAGGATAAATATTTTCAAAAATTTTTTTAATATATTTTAAACGAATATTTAAAGAAGGATTATCAAATAATATTGTATTACTAGAACTAATTATAGCTGAACTTTTCAGTCGTATTTTTTGAACATCTATTCTTGATTTAATAGAAGTTATCCATTTACTTATTCCAGATAATAATGCAGTTCGTCCATCTAATGAAATACCATATTTTAATGTAATATATGGCAAACCAGTTTTCATAAGTTTAAAAAATCCTTTATTATTTTCATTTCCAAAATTTATAGGAATATATGTAATTTTTAATCCAGTTTTTTTAAAAAGTTTAAAATTTTTATTTATAACTTTTGGGTTAGGATCTCTTTTTGCAATAACTATACGTTTTATATTTGATTTAATTATAGCTTTAATACATGGAGGAGTATATCCATAATAATTACATGGCTCTAAAGTTATATACATTGTTGATTTTTTAACATTACATTTAACATCTCTTAAAGCATTAATTTCAGCATGTGGTCCACCTAAAATAATATGAGCACCTTCTCCTATTATTTTTTTTTTTTTAACAATTATACATCCAACACTTGGGTTAGGCATAGTAGTAAAATTACCTAAATATGATATTTGAAAAGCGCGATTCATATATAATTTATCTATTTTAAATTTAATATCATTAAATATAAGTTTTTTTTTCATATATATATAACTTAATATTTAAAATATTTTAATTACGGAACGGACGGGACTCGAACCCGTGACCCCCTGCGTGACAAGCAGATATTCTGACCAAACTGAACTACCGCTCCTTAAAATTAATTTATATTTTAAAAACTTAAAATCAATATTATATATTATTTAATATTGTTAATCTATTAAAATTTAATTTTTTAAAAATTTTATTGTTAAATTTTAATTTTTATAATTTTATTATTTATATTTTAAAATTAAATATTATAGGATTTGAATTGATTTATTCTAAAAATTTTGATATCATTATTATTGGGGGAGGACACGCTGGAACCGAAGCTGCAATGGTTTCATCACGTATGGGACATAAAATTTTATTATTAACACATAATATAAATACTATAGGAGAATTATCATGTAATCCTTCTATCGGGGGTATAGGTAAAGGTCATTTAGTTAAAGAAATTGATGCGCTCGGTGGTTTAATGGGAAAAATATCAGATATTTCAGGTATTCAATTTAAAACATTAAATTTAAGTAAAGGTTATGCAGTACAATCTACACGTGTTCAAATAGATAGAATTTTATATAAAAATTCAATTTTATATGCTTTAAATAATGAAAAAAATATTACAATTTTTCAGACTTCAGTTAAAAAATTAATTATTAAAAATAAATATGTTATTGGGATTATTACAAAAATGAATTTAAAATTTTATTCAAAATCAATTATTATTTGTACTGGTACATTTTTAAATGGGAAAATATATATAGGTTATAAAAAATATAATTATGGTCGTGTTGGTAATTTAGCATCAAATTCTTTATCTATTTTTTTACAAAAATTACCATTAAAAATTAAACGTTTAAAAACTGGTACGCCACCCCGTATAGAATATAATTCTATTAATTTTAAAATTTTAAAAAAACAATATGGTGATTATCCAATTCCAACATTTTCTTTTTTAAATAATAAAAAAAAAAAATTAAAACAAATCAAATGTTATATTACTAATACAAATGAAAAAACACATGATATAATAAGAAAATATATTAAATATAGTCCAGCTTATAATGGTATTATAAGGGGTACTGGACCACGTTATTGTCCTTCAATAGAAGATAAAGTTATAAAATTTGAAAAAAAAACGCAACATCAAATTTTTTTAGAACCAGAAGGATTTTTAAGTAATGAAATATATCCAAATGGAATTTCAACAAATTTACCATTTAAAATACAATTAAAAATTATAAATTCAATATATGGATTAGAGAAAGCAAAAATTATACGTCCTGGATATGCTGTAGAATATGATTTTTTAGATCCAAAAGATTTAAAATTAACATTAGAAAGTAAATATATTAATGGTTTATTTTTTGCAGGACAAATAAATGGTACAACTGGATATGAAGAAGCAGCTGCACAAGGTTTAATAGCTGGTATAAATTCTAGTTTATATATTTCAGGTGATAAAAAATTTATAATTAAAAGAAATATGGGATATATAGGAGTTTTAATTGATGATTTAATAACTTTAGGTACAAAAGAACCATATAGAATTTTTACTTCAAGAGCAGAATATCGTTTACAATTACAAGAGGGAAATGCAGATTATAGATTAACTCCAAAAGGTAGGAAATTTGGATTAATTAATAATATTAGATGGAATATTTTTAATAATAAAAAAAAAATAATTGAAAAAGAAAAAGAAAAACTTAAAAAAAAATATATTTATTTTAAAAAAAAAAAAAAAACTGGTTTTAATTTATTACGTATACCAAAAATAACATATAATAAATTAACATCAATTAAAAAATTTTCACCATCTTTTTTATATAAACAAATTTATCAACAAATAGAAATACAAATAAAATATGAAGGATATATTATATTACAAAAAAAAAATATTTTAAAACAAAAAAAAAAAGAAGTTATAATTTTACCATCAAATTTTAATTATTATAATATCAAAAATTTGTCAAATGAAGTTATTTTAAAATTAAATAAATATCATCCTAAAACAATAAAAGAAGCTATAAATATTTCAGGAATAACTCCCGCTGCAATTTTTATTATATTAATTTGGTTTAAAAAAAATTCAATAAATTAAATTTTTAAAATAATATTATATAATATATTTTAATTATTTGATAAATAAAATTATAATTATATTATATTATATTTTAAAAACAACTTTTTTTAATATATTTAACTTAATTTTAATTTATTATATTATTATATTATAATATTATTTATTTATTAATTTATATAGTATTTATTATATTTTAAAATTTATAAGGAAATATAAATGAAAATAAGACCATTACATGACCATATTATAGTTAAACGTCAAAAATTAGAAATGAAATCTGCTGGGGGAATAGTTTTAACAAGTACAACTGTTGGAAAATCAACAAGAGGTGAAGTTTTAGCTGTAGGTAAAGGTAAAATTTTAGAAAATGGAGTAATTAGACCTTTAGATGTAAAAATAGGAGATATTATAATATTTAATGATGGATATAATATAAAATCTGAAAAAATAAATAATGAAGAAGTATTAATTATGTCTGAAAATGATGTTTTAGCGATAGTTGAAAATTAAAAATTATTTTTAAAAATAAGGGAATAAATGACAGCTAAAGAAATTAAATTTGGAAATAATGCACGTTTTAAAATGCAACGTGGTGTAAATTTACTTGCTGATGCAGTAAAAGTAACATTAGGACCTAAAGGAAGAAATGTAATATTAGATAAATCTTTCGGTGCTCCTTTAATAACAAAAGATGGAGTTACTGTAGCTAAAGAAATTGAATTAAAAGATAAATTTGAAAATATGGGTGCTCAAATGGTCAAAGAAGTTGCTTCAAAATCAAATGATGCTGCAGGAGATGGTACAACTACTGCAACTGTATTGGCTCAATCTATTATAAATGAAGGTTTAAAAGCTGTAGCTGCGGGGATGAATCCTATGGATTTAAAAAGAGGTATTGATAAAGCTGTATTTGCAGCTGTTAATGCGTTAAAAGAATTATCAGTTTCATGTTCAGATTATAAAGCAATCGCGCAAGTAGGTACTATATCTGCTAATTCTGATAAAAAAGTAGGAAATCTTATAGCTGAAGCAATGGAAAAAGTAGGAAAAGAGGGTGTTATAACAGTTGAAGAAGGAACAGGTTTACAAGATGAATTAGATGTAGTTGAAGGTATGCAGTTTGATAGGGGTTATCTATCTCCATATTTTATAAATAAACAAGATAGAGGTATAGTAGAATTAGATAATTCATTTATATTATTAGTTGATAAAAAAATAACAAATATACGTGAAATTTTACCTATTTTAGAATCTGTTGCTAAAGTTGGAAAATCTTTATTAATTATAGCTGAAGATATTGAAGGTGAAGCATTAGCAACTTTAGTAATTAATACAATACGCGGAATTGTTAAAATAGCTGCTGTTAAAGCACCAGGATTTGGTGACCGTAGAAAAGAGATGTTACAAGATATTGCTATTTTAACTGCTGGAACATTAATTTCTGAAGAAATTGGTATGAATTTAGAAAAAACAAAATTACAAGATTTAGGTCAAGCTAAAAAAATTATTATTAATAAAGATAATACTATAATAATTGATGGAATAGGTGATAAAATTACAATTAAAAATCGAATTTTACAAATTAAAAAACAAATAAAAGAATCAAATTCAGAATATGATAAAGAAAAATTACAAGAAAGTTTATCTAAATTATCTGGTGGTGTTGCTGTTATTAAAGTTGGAGCAGCTACTGAAGTTGAAATGAAAGAAAAAAAATCAAGAGTTGAAGACGCTTTAAATGCTACTAGAGCTGCAGTAGAAGAGGGAGTTGTAGCTGGAGGTGGAGTAGCATTAATTCGCGCAGCTAATAAAATAATTAATTTAAAAGGTGAAAATGAGGATCAAAATGTCGGAATAAAAGTTGCAATATGCGCAATGGAAGCACCATTACGTCAAATTGTAATAAATGCAGGCGAAGAAGCATCTGTAATAGCTAATAATGTTAAAATGGGTAAAGGAAATTATGGTTATAATGCTTATTCTGAAAAATATGGTGATCTTATAAATATGGGAATATTAGATCCTACTAAAGTAACAAGATCTGCTTTACAATATGCTTCATCAATTGCTGGTTTAATGATAACAACAGAATGTATGATTACAGAATTACCTGAAAAAAATAAGTTAAATTTAAATTCTCATTCAAATTTAAATAATAATATGAATAATATGATGTAAATATTTTAATTATATAAAATAATTTTGTAAATTTAAACTCTGGTATTTTACCAGAGTTTTAAAAACAATTGTTAAAAATAATTATAAATTTTATATTTTAATAAAATATATAAAATATAAATAAAATATTTAATTTTTATTATTTTTAATTTTTACATTTAATTTTTAAATTATTTTTAATATTTAATTTTATTAATTAAATTATACTTTTTTAATATTTTAATTTTTTCTTAACGTTTTTGTTTTTTTAATAATTTAAAATTTTATATCTAAATATTTTAAAATTTAAATTTAATTTATTATAAATTATAAATATATTAATAAATTTTAGAAAATAAATATTTAAATAAATTAAAAAAAATAAAAAATATTTAGTTTAATTTTTGTAAAATATCAAATAAATTAAACATTATAAAATAAAAATTAAAAAAGATTTAGTGTAAATTTTTTATTATTTTTAAAAATAATAATTTATTTTTAATAATATTAAATTTATAATAAATTTATAATAAATTTATTATTTTAAATTTTATTAAAAATTTCAAAAATTTTCACCGATTTTTATTTTTAAATAATAATTTAATTAAATTCTCAATTTTATTTAAAATTTTTTTTTTAATATTTTCTTTATACATTATGTAATATATGAATTTATTTATTTAATATAAAAATAAATTATATTTTTTACAAACTTAACTATAAAAAATATTTTAATAAATAAAATTATAATATATTTATTTAAATATCTTAAAACACTTAAAATAATATAATTATTATTAATTTATTTTTGTTTATTATATTCAAATTTTAGAATAAATTTTTAAAAATATTTTTAAATTACTGCGTATTAAAAACAAGATTTAAATTTTATTTTTATTTAGAAATATTATTAATTAAATCATAATAAATTTCTAATTTATTTATTTTAAATATTATTATTAAATATTAAATATAATTAAATTTAAAATAATTATAATTTTTAAATTCAATTTTTTGAATAATTTAAATAATTTTAATTATTTTTTTAATAAATAATATAAATTTTATAAATTATTAATACCTTTTATCAATATTATATAATTTATTTATATTTTAATTTATAAATTTTTTATTTTTTTTTTAAATTTAATAAATATCTATTTTAATTTTTATTTTAAAATTATTTAACACAATTTTTTAAAATAGATATTTTGTTTTAACTTTTTTTATTTATTTTATTACAATTTTTTTATTAAATTATTAATAATGTATATGATATTAAAATAAAATATAATTTTGAAGTTAAATTATTTTTTTTAAGATATTAAATAAATAAATTATTTTAAAAAAAAATATTTAAACTTATAATATATTTATTAATATTAAATATATTAATAAAATTTAAATTATTATATATAAATTAAAATTATTTTTTTGTAATATTATTAATTATTTTAAATTTTTAAATTTTTAAATTAAATAAATTAAACTTAAAATAAATTATGAATTAGTTATTATTATTTTTAATTTAATTAAATTAAATTATATATATTATTTTTTTGTAATAAATATCCAAGATTTTTAATCAATTTATATATTTTAAAATTTTTTTTTTTTAATTTTATATTATTAAAAAACAAATAAATTAAAATTAATATAATTAACTTTTTTAAAAAATTTGAATTTATTTTATTTAATAATTTATATATTATTTTTTAATAAATATAAATCAAAAATTTATTATTAGTTAATTTTATTATTCTTATATTTATGTTTTTAAAAATTTTTAAATTTTTAATTATTATTTAATTAATATTATAATTCTAAATAAATAATATCTTAACATAATTAAATATATTTTTATATTTTTATTTATTCTTTATTTTCTTATATTAAAATTATTTAATTTTTTTTTAAAAATCTTTAATATTATAATTTTAAATAATTAATATTTTTATAAATTTTTTAACATTATTTAAATATTACTTAATTTTTTAAAATAATTTTATTATTTATTAATAAATATTTTTGATAAAATCTATTTAAAAAATGTTAATTTAAAATTTATTAATTTTAAAATTAATTTTTCTATATTAATACAATAAAATTTTAAATAAAATATTAATTATCATAAAATAAAAAAAATTTTAAGCTGTTATTTTTTTCATAATATTTTTGTTATAAATAAATAAGATAAACAATTCCAGTAATTAAATTAATTATAATAATTAGTATTTTATTTTTTAAAATAATTTAAAATTTCATTTTTATATTTTAATAAATTTAATAATTTTAAATTTCCATAAACTTTTAAATATTTTTAAAAATATTAATTGTTATAAATAATTTATAAAAAATCTTTAAATTTAATTTTTTTATATTTAATAATTACTTATTTATTATGTTTTAAATTTAATAATTTTAATATTTTATTTACTAATTTAAAATTATTTTTATAAAATATACATATTATATTAATTAATTTATATTTTATTTTTAAATTTAATAAATTAATTTTAATGTATTGTATATTTTTTATTTTTATTTAAAATATTTTATAACATTAATAATAAATAATTTTTTATAATTTATATTTGAATATATTTTTTGTTAATCTTTTTATATTTAAATTAAAAAATTTTTAATTTTATTAGAATAAAATATTTATTAATATAAAAATTTTTTTCTAAAAGTTAATTATCTATATATTAAAATAATAATTTAAAATATTTTTATTTTTATTTTTTTTTAATTTATAATAATTATTATTAATTAATTTAATATTTTTTTTTAAAATTAAATCTTTAAAATTAATTAAATTATATAAATAACCAGATAAATATAAAATTTATAAATTGAAAATAAATTTTTTTTTATAAATAATTTAATTTTTTTAATTAAATAAAAAAATTTTTGAAATAATTTTAATTTTTTTTACATTATAATATGTTTTATTTTTTTTTTAAAATACATTAAATATTCTATTAATAAAATTTTAATATTAATATTTTTTATTATTTTTATTTTATATTGTAATATTATTATTTTTTTAATTAAAAAATATAAATTTTTTAAAGTTATTAAATTAGATAAATAAATAATTATTTTTATTTTATCTTTATTTAAAATATAGTATTTGCAATTTTGTTTAATTTTTATTAAATCAATTATTAAAGTATATATAAAATATATATATTTATTTAAATCTGAAAATTCTAATATATCTAAAAAATATAATATATTTTTATAAGTTAATTTTTTATAAATTAAATCATATAATTTTTTTCTTTTTAACCATATATTTGAAGATAAAGTTTTATTTGCTAATAATGGAGAGAAATTATTTAAATATAAAGCAGTTTTAATTTCATTAATATTTTTTTTGTGTTTTTTTTTTAACCAATTTAAACTAATTTTTTCTTCAGGAAAATTTAAATTTAAATAAAAACAAAATTTTTTAATATTTAAAATTGAATTTGAAAATTTATTGCATTTTATTAAAAAAAAAATATTTTTTTTTTTTATTTCTAATATTTTTAATAATTTATAAATTGCAAATTCAGTTAATAATTCAATTTTCTCAAAATATATAATTTTAATACTATCTTCTTGCGCTTTTATATAAATATAATCAATTAATTTATTAATATAATCAATATCAATATTTTTTTTATTTTTTTTATTATTAATTATTAAAAAATCAGGATGATTACCTATTAACATTAAATTACAATTTTTACATAAACCACAATTTTCATTTTTTTTATTTTTACAAATTAACCATATACTTATTTTTTTAAATAAAATATCACAACCCAATCCTTTAAAACTATATATAAAAAGATTATTTTTAATTTTATTTTTTTATAATATAAAATTATTTTTTTATAAATAGATTCAGTTATGGATATAATTTTTTTATACATATTTTAAATTTTTAAATTTTATTATTTAATAAATTTTTATTTTATATTATTAATAATTTATTTAAAAATTTTATAAAAATTAAAATATTTATATTATAATATTTAAATTATTAAATATTTATTTAATAAAAATATTTAAATTTATAAATATAATATTATGGAGTTTTATGGATAATAAAAATGATAATAAAAATATAAATAATTTAGAAATAAATAATAAAAATAAAAATGATTCAATTATTAAACAAAATGAAGATAATATTAAACTTATTGATGAATTAAAATTAAATATTAAAAATAATATTAAAAAAGAATATAATAATTTTTTAAGATATAAAGCAGAAATTGAAAATATTAAAAAACGTTCTTCTATTAATATTGAGAAAACATATAAATTTGCTTTAGAAAATTTTATAAAAGATTTATTACCTATTATTGATAATTTAGAAAGATCTACAAATTTATTAGATAAAAATAACATTAAATTATTTACATATATAGAAGGCACTGAATTAACATTAAAATCTATAATTAATTTAATAAATAAATATAATATTAAAATTATTAATAAAATTAATGTACCATTTAACCCTATACATCATCAAGCAATAAGTATAATTAAATCTAAAAAAAAACAGCCTAATTTAATTATTGATGTTTTACAAAATGGTTATATTTTACATAATCGTTTATTAAGACCTGCTTTAGTTATAGTTTCTAAATAATAAATTTAATATTATATATTTTATTATATAAAAACATATATTTAAAACTTTTTTTTTTTTTTTTAAAAAAAAAATTTTTAAAATATTTACAAAATAATTAATTAATATTTAAAAATTAAGAATTTGAAAATTAAAATAAATGATAAAAGAAAAAAAAGAAAATGTATGCAATTTTATAAAAAAAGAAAAAAAGATATATTTTTTTTGGGAAAAAAATGGATATTTTAAACCCCAAAAAAATGTTAAAAAAAAAAATTTTTGTATTATTATACCACCTCCTAATATTACTGGTAATTTACATATAGGACATGCTTTACAACAAACTATTATAGATATTACTGCTAGATATAATAGAATGAAAGGTAAAAATGTTTTGTTAAAAACAGGAGTAGATCATGCAGGAATTGCAACACAAATTATAATATTAAAAAAAATAAATTATATCAAAAAAAAATATTCACGAAATTTATTAATTAAAAAAACTTTATTATGGAAAAAAAAAATTGTTAATATTATTAATAATCAAATACGTCGTTTAGGAATATCTGTTGATTGAAGTAATATAATATTTACTATGAATAATAATTTTATTAAAGCAGTCAAAAAAATTTTCATAGAATTATTTAATAAAAAAATAATATATAAAGGTAAAAAATTAGTAAATTGGAATATTAAATTAAAAACTGTAATATCTGATTTAGAAGTAAAACATAAAATTTCAAAAGGGTTTTTATGGTATTTTAAATATCCTTTAGAAAATAATTTAAAAACATTAAATAATAAATCATATATAATTGTTGCAACTACTAGACCTGAAACAATTTTAGGAGATACTGCTATAGCTGTAAATCCGTTAGATAAAAGATATTTAAATTTAATAGGAAAAAAAGCTATTATACCCTTAATTAATCGTTATATACCTATTATAGCAGATAAATATGTAAATATTAATAAAGGTACAGGGTGTATTAAAATAACACCAGGACATGACTTTAATGATTATAAAATTGCTCAAAAACATAAATTAAACATATTAAATATTTTAACATTAAAAGGTAAAATTAGAAAAAAAATTAAAATAATAAAAAATGATAAAATAAATTATAATTATTTAAATTTTATACCTAAAAAATTTAGAAATTTAAATATATATAATGCTAGAAAATTAATAATTTTAAATTTTAAATTATTAGGATTTTTACATAAAATTAAAAAGTGTATACTTAATATTCCATATAGCGATAAACAAAATGTTATAATTGAACCTATGTTAACAAACCAATGGTTTATAAAAAGTAGTTTTTTTTCTAAAAAAGCAATAAATGCAGTTAAAGAAAAAAAAATTAAATTTCTACAAAAAAAATATGAAAATATGTATTTTGGATGGATGAAAAATATTCAAGATTGGTGTATATCACGTCAATTATGGTGGGGACATCGTATTCCAGCATGGTATGATAAAAATGGTAAAATTTATGTTGGTAATAATGAAAAAGAAATACGTATTAAAAATTTAATAAATAAAAATATTAAATTAAAACAAGATAATGATGTTTTAGACACATGGTTTTCTTCAAGTTTATGGACATTTGTATCATTAGGTTGGCCTAAAAAAACAAAGGAATTTGAAAATTTTCATCCAACAAATATAATTTTTAGTGGTTACGATATTATATTTTTCTGGATTGCCAGAATGATTATGTTAACAATGTTTTTTATAAAAAAAAAAAATGGACATTCACAAATTCCATTTAAATTTATTTATATTACTGGATTAATATGTGATATTAATAAAAAAAAAATGTCAAAATCTAAAGGAAATATTATTGATCCTATAGATATTATTGATGGAATTTCTTTAAAAAACTTAATTAAAAAAAGATTAAAAAAAATTACAGACATTAAAAAAAAAAAACAAATTAAAATATTAACTAAAAAACAATTTACAAAAAACATAAAATCTTATGGTGCTGATGTCTTAAGATTATTTTTAACAAATGTTTCTAATACTAATAGATGTATATTATTAAATTTCAAAGAAATAGAAATATTTCAAAATTTTTATAATAAATTTTTAAATGCATATAAATTTATATTAATTTATCATAAAGAATATAATAATAATATTAATAATATTAATAACAATAATATTAATAAATTTAATTTTTTATTAATAGATAGATATATTCAAATTAAATTAAATATTATGATTAAGGATTATTGTATATCATTAAATAATTATCGTTTTGATATATCATTAAATATTTTAAGTAAATTTATTTGGAATGAATTTTGTAATTGGTATATAGAATTTTCAAAAATAATTTTAAAATATGGTAATTTAAACGAAAAATTTAGTAATCATTATACTTTATTTTATATATTTGAAAAACTTTTACGTCTTGCGCATCCTATAATACCGTTTATTACTGAAAATCTTTGGCAAAAAATTAATAAAGAATTATATAATAATAATAATAATAATAATAATAAAACTATAATGTTAAAATCTTTTCCAAAATATAATATTAATATTTTTAATAAAAAAGATATAAATGATTTAAAATGGATTAAAAATATTATTATATCTATAAGAAATATAAAAATTAAAATGGGTATTAAAAATAAAGACAGAATAGAAATTTTTTTCTGGAATATTGATAAAAATATTATTAGAAGAATTAATGAAAATAAAGAAATTATTAAAAAAATAGCAAACTTAAAAAAAATTAAAATATTATTTAAAAAAAAAAAACCTATTTGTTTAATTAGAATAATAAATGGAAATGAAATTTTATTTCCATTAAAATTTATTAATAAAAATATTGAATTAAATTATATTAAAAACGAAATTCAAAAAATAAATATCAAAATTTTAAAAATAAAATTAAAATTAAATAATATAAAATTTAGAAATAATGCTCCTAATATTATAATTAATAAAAAAAAAAATTATATTATAAATTTAAATAAAAACAAAAATAAATTAATAAAACAATTTATTATTTTAAAATAATATAATTTTAAAATAAATATTTTTTATTTTAACAATAATAATAAAATTAAATAAATTTATAATTATATTAAAATATTAATTTTAATTAAAAAGAAAAATGTATGAAATTTATAGATGAAATAGATATTTTAGTAATTGCAGGTAAAGGGGGTGATGGTTGTATTAGTTTTAAAAAAGAAAAATATGTTCCATACGGTGGTCCAAATGGAGGTAATGGGGGTAATGGTGGAAATGTATATATATGTGGAGATAAAAATTTAAATACACTTATGCATTTAAATCTTAAAAAAATATTTAAAGCCAGTAATGGACATAATGGAAAATCAAATTTATGTACTGGTAAAAATGGTAAAACATTATATATTTATGTTCCTATAGGAACAATTATAAAAAATAAAATAAATAATAAAATTTTAGGAGAGATATTTTTAAATAATCAAAAATTTTTATTAGCTAAAGGAGGATTTAAAGGTTTAGGTAATAATTATTTTAAATCTTCAATAAATCGTTCGCCATATAAAAAAACAAATGGAATAATAGGTGAAAAAAAACATATACATTTAGAATTATTATTATTAGCAGATGTTGGTTTAATAGGATTACCAAATACTGGAAAATCAACATTTGTTAATATAATTTCATCAGCAAAATCTAAAATAAACACATATCCATTTACAACGATTAGACCTAAATTAGGTGTAGTATATACAAAAAAAAAAAAACCATTTATAATTGCTGATATACCTGGTTTAATTAAAAATGCTTCAAATGGTGCTGGATTGGGATATAAATTTTTAAAACATATAGAACGTTGTAAATTATTATTATTAATTGTAGATATAAAACCTTATGATAAATCAAATATAATTCAAAATATTAAAATTATTATAAATGAATTAAAAAAATATAATATTAAAATTTTAAGAAAACCATGTTGGTTAATTTTTAATAAAATTGATCTTATTATAAAAAATGAATTAGATAATATTATTATAAATATTATTAAAAAAATAAAATGGAAAAATAAATATTATATTATTTCATGTTTAAAGAATATTGGAATTAAAGTTTTATGTAATAAAATTGCTAATTTTTTATTTTAAAATTAATACATCTTTTATACTTAATTTTATTTTACCATGATTATCTATTTCGATTACTTTTACAGCAATTTCTTGATTTATTTTTAAATAATCTGATACTTTTTCAATATGTTTATTTGCAATTTGTGAAATATGTACTAAACCTTCTTTACCACCATTAATTGATACAAAAGCACCAAAATCAACAATTTTAGTTACATTTCCTTTATAAATACAACCAACTTCAATTTCAGCAGTTATTTTATTAATTTTATTAGTAACAAAATTCATTTGTTCAAAATTATTAGAAAAAATTTTAATTGTACCATCATTATCAATATCAATAATAGTACCTGTTTCTTCAGTAATTGAACGTATTACAGCACCACCTTTTCCAATTAAATCTTTAATTTTATTTTTTTTAATTTTAATTATATTAATTCTTGGTGCAAATTTTGAAATTTCACTTCTTGATTTATTTATAACTTTTGACATTTTATTTAAAATATATAATCTAGCAATTTTCGCTTTCTTTAAAGTTTCATATATAATTTCTTTAGTAATTCCTTCTATTTTCATATCTATTTGTAATGAAGTTATACCATTATAACTACCTGAAATTTTAAAATCCATATCACCTAAATTATCTTCTTCTCCCATAATATCAGTTAAAATAATAAATTTATTTTTTGTTTTTATTAAACCCATAGCAATTCCTGCTATTGGAAATTTAATTGGTACACCTGCATCCATAAGAGCTAATGAAGCACCACAAACTGAAGCCATAGAAGATGATCCATTAGATTCAGTAACTTCAGAAACAACACGTATTGTATATGGAAAAAATTTTATTTTAGGCATTACAGATAATAAAGATTTTTTAACTAAACGACCATGTCCTATTTCTCTTCTTTTAGGTAATGTTAACATACTAATTTCTCCAATTGAATAAGCTGGAAAATTATAATGAAATATAAAATTATCATTTTTTTCACATATTAATTCGTCTAAAATTTGAGCATCCCTTGTAGTACCTAATGTAACAACAACTAAAGTTTGTGTATCTCCTCTTGTAAATAAAGCAGAACCATGTGTTCGGGGTAAAAAATTAACACGAATATCTAAATTTCGTACTGTATCTAATTCACGTCCATCAATTCTTTTATTAGTATTTATAATTTTTTCGCGCATTAATTTTTTAACTACATTTAAATATATATCTTCAATTTCGTAAATATTTAATGATGTATTTTCAGAAAGTATTTCTTTTAAAATATTTTCTTTAATTTCATTAAGTAAAAAATTACGTTTTATTTTATCTATTATATTATAAGCTTCAAATAAAGAATTTTTTAATAAATTTAAAATTTTTATATTTAAATATTCATTTATTTTATTATTTTGACATTCCCATTTTTTTTTACCTATTTCTTTTGCAAATTTATTTATATTATTAATAATAATTTGTTGTTCTTCATGACCATACATAATAGCATTTAATAAAATATTTTCATTTATTAAATTAGATTCAGATTCAACCATTAAAATTGTTTTTGAATTACCAGAAATAATTAAATCTAAATCACTATTTTTTAATTGTTTAATAGTTGGATTTAATATGTATTTATTATTAATATAACCAACTCTAGCAGCGCCAATTGGTTTTAAAAATGGAATATCAGATAATATTAAAGCTGCAGAAACACCTATTATAGAAACAATATCAGGATTAACCATTGGATTTAATGAAATTAATGTTGCAATTATTTGGATTTCATTATTTAAATTTTTGGGAAAAAGAGGTCTAATAGTACGATCAATTAAACGTGAAATTATAATTTCTCGTTCATTAGGACGACCTTCACGTCTAAAAAAACTACCAGGAATTTTACCAGCAGCATAAGTTCTTTCTTGATAATTAACTGTTAAGGGTAAAAAATTTTGTTCTTTTTTAATTATTTTATTACTAACAACAGTAATTAATATTACAGTATCATCTACATCAATAATTACAGAAGAATTAGTTTGTCTAGCTACTAAACCCGTTTTTATTTTTACGATATTTTTTCCGTATTTAAATTTTATTTTATGATATTTAATCAAATAAATTATCCTTATTGTGTAATTTAATATGATTTTATTAAATACATTATAAAATATTAATATTAATAAATTTTTAATTTTTTATATTTTTTAAAGTTATTATGTTTTAAATATTTTAATAATTTTTTAAGACGCATAATTTTTTTAGATAAACCTATACGACTATGTTGATCTTTTTTATTTATTATAAAATGGTTTTTTAAATTGTTTATATTTTTATTAAAAATATTTATTTGATTTACTATATCACCGTAATTTTTTTTTATCATAATATTTATAAATAACCTTATTTATTTAAATAATATTTAATTTAAATAAAATAAATAATAATTTTAAAATTAATTATTTTGAATTTTTATAAAAATATTATTTTAATTAATTAAATATAAAAATTTTTATAAAATTATTTTTTATTAATTAAATAAGATATATATTCACTATCTTTAAAAGATTTATCATAAATAAAATATAAATTAGGTATTAATTTGAAATTTAAAATTTTACTTAATAAATGACGTATATATTTAGAATAATATTGTAATTTTTTAATTTCTTTATCTTCTAAAATTTTTATATTACTTTTCAAAACACAATTTAATATTGTAATATAAATTTTAACATACATAAGATTACTAGATAATATTACTTTTGTTATTGTAAATATAAATTTATTTGAATTTATTATTTTTTGTTGTAATATAATTGAAAGTTTTTTATATATTTGATTTTCTTTTTTTTTAATACGTATTTTTTTTTTAATCATATTTTTATATAAATATTAAATATTTTCTATTAATTAATAAAATAAATATTAATTAAATATTTCAATTTTATCATTAATTTTAAAATTATTAAATTTTTTAATATAAATACCAAATTCCATACCATTATTAACTTCTTTAACATTTTCTTTAAAGCGTTTTAATGAATCAATTTTACCTATATAAATAACTTTATTATTACGTAAAAGATTAATTTGATCATGTTTTTTAATTATACCATATGTTATTAAACAACCAGCAATAAAACTATTTTTTTTAAATTTAAATACATTAATTACATTAGCTAATCCAATTATTTTTTTTTTATTATTTGGTATAAATAAATTAATTTCTTTCTTAATATCATCAATTAATTTATATATTATTGAATAATAACGAACATCTATTTTTTTAAATTCAATTATTTTACGTATAAAATTATTTGAATATATATTAAAAGCTAATATTATTGCTTTGTTATTTAAAGCTAATATTAAATCATTTTCTGATATATTACCTACCCCAAAATTAATAATATTTATTTTTATTTTTTTACTAGATAATTTTAATAATTCATTTTGTATTACTTCACAAGAACCTAAAACATTAGATTTTAAAATAATATTTATTTTAAAAATTTCATTTTCGTTTAAATTTAAAATATCATCATTTATTTCAAATTTATTATTAATTAAATTTTTCTTAATAATAAATTTACTTTTATTTATTATAATTTCTTTAAAATAATTTTCACTTTTTATAAAATTTATTTTTTCACCAATTTTAGGTATAATAGGAAAACCTATTATTTCAACAGGTAAAGAGGGTCTAACATAATTTATTTTTTTACCAAAAGAATTATGTATTGATTTAATTTTACTATATTCTAAATTATATAAAATTAAATCTTTAAAATTTAAAACACCTTGCTGAATTAATATTGTAACAATAGGTCCTTTACCTTTATTAAAATAAGATTCAATAACAACACCTTTTGTTTCTTTTTTTTTTTTCTCTTTCAATTCTAATATTTCAGATTGTAATAAAATTGCTTTTATTAAATCATTAATACCCTTACCAGTTTTAGCAGAAATATTAACAAATTGTATTTCTCCTCCCCATTCTTCAGATATAACTTCATGTTTTGCTAATTCATTTTTAATAATATTTATATTATAATTAATTTTATCTATTTTATTAATTACAATAATTAAAGGAAGATTTAATTTTTTAATATATTTTATTGTTTCAATTGTTTGTGACATAACACCAGAATCTATAGCAATTACTAAAATTACAATATCTGTATTTTTTATACCCTTTTTCCGCATTTTTTTAAATGCTTCATGTCCAGGAGTATCAAAAAAAGTTATTGCACCATATTTTGTTTTAATATTATAAAAACTAATATGTTGAGTAATACCCCCAATTTCTTGAGATACTAATTTTGTAGATCTAATATAATCTAATAATGTTGTTTTTCCATGATTAACATGCCCCATAATAGTAACAATAGGTGGTTTTTTTTTAAAAATATTTTTATTTTTAAATTTTTTACTTTTAATAAATTTTTTATTATATAAAATTACTTTATTACTAAAATATTTTAAAATTAAATATATTATTTTTTTATTAATAATATGTTCATCAACTATTATTTTAAATTTAATTAATTTATCTATTAATTTAATATATTCTATTTTTATTATATTTATTAATTCTAATAAAGAAATATTCATATATATAAATATATTAAATTTATATTTATTATAATATTTAATATATTTATTTAAAATTATATTTTCTTTATTATTATAATATATATTATTATATTTAAATAAATTAAATTCTTTCGTTTCAACAATCATATTTAATTTCTCTATTTGTAAAATCTAATTAAATATTAAATTTAAATTATAATTATATTTTAATTTTAATTAAAATTTTATAATATTTAAATATATTTATTTATTTATTTTATTTGTAATAATTAAATTTTCATTATTTTGTATTAATTCATTTTTTTTAATATTATTTATATTAATATTTAATATTGTTAAATTAATAAAAAAAAATAAAGCTATTAAAAAAAAAATTATTTTATTAGTTTTTTTTTTAGAATATTCTAAAGTTTTTGTTTGATTATATATAATATTTTCATTATTTTGAAATATAATTAAAATATTAATAATAATTGATATTATAATAAACATTATTAATAAAAAAT
Organism: Enterobacteriaceae bacterium; assembly: GCA_052400135.1. Classification (GTDB taxonomy): domain Bacteria; phylum Pseudomonadota; class Gammaproteobacteria; order Enterobacterales; family Enterobacteriaceae_A. Next base: position 3,085 of record CP181165.1, on the reverse strand, counting down.
TATACATTAAAATTTTCCTTTTAAAATTATATTTAAAATAATATATTATTTAAAATTATTTAAAATTTAATATAATAATAATTAATTTTAATAGGTAAATATGAAAAAAAACTTAATAACAGTAAATGGATTTAAAAAATTAAAAGATGAACTTAATTATTTAAAAAAAAAAATCAGACCTAAAATAATACAAGAAATTATTAAAGCTAGAGAATACGGTGATTTAAAAGAAAATTCAGAATATTATACTGCACTTGAACAACAAAACATTATTGAAAAAAAAATTAAACAAATTGAATTAAAATTATTATATTCTAAAATAATAGATATTTCTAAAATTAAAAATAATGGTATAGTTATATTTGGTTCAACAGTTACTATTTTAAATTTAAAAAATAAAAAAATTTTGAAATATCGTATAGTTTGTGATAATGAATCAAATATCAAAAATAAATTAATTTCAGTATATTCACCTATAGCTAGTAATTTAATAGGTAATAAAGTAAATAATATAGTATTAGTTAAAACACCATTAGGTAATATAAAATATAAAATTTTAAAAATAGAGTATATTTAATTTTAAAATAAATTATAAATATAAAATTTTAATAAATGTAATTTTTGAAAATTGTTTCAAAATTTAAATATTTATTATAATATTTTTAAATGGTATTAAAATGAAAAAATTTATTATTGCACCATCTATTTTATCTGCTGATTTTTCAAGACTAGGGGAAGAAACTAAAAATGTTTTAAATTCAGGAGCGGACATGTTACATTTTGATGTTATGGATAATCATTATGTTAAAAATTTAACATTTGGTCCAATTATATGTAAATCACTTAGAAATTATGGAATTAAAGCACCTATAGATGTTCATTTAATGATTAAACCAGTTGATAGAATAATACCAGAATTTATAAATGCTGGAGCAAATATTATATCTTTTCATCCTGAAACTTCAAAAAATATAAATAAAACAATAGAAATAATTAAAAATAATAAATGTAAAGTAGGAATAGTTTTAAATCCAAAAACATCATTAAATTGTTTAAAATATATTTTAAATAAAATTGATATTATAATATTAATGTCAGTTTATCCTGGTTTTGGGGGACAATTATTTATTAAAAATACTTTAAATAAAATAAAAAAGGTAAAAAAAATAATTGATGATAGTGGTTATAATATAGATTTAGAAATCGATGGAGGTATAAATATTAAAAATATTTCGAACATTGCTAAAATGGGAGCAAATATTTTTGTAATAGGAACAACTATATTTAAAAGTAAAAATTATAAATTTACTATAAATCAAATACGTAATAAACTTAATTTAATTAATAATTAATTTTTTTAAAATTATATTTTAAATATTTAAATTTATTTATTTAATTTTAATTAAAATATATAAATTAATTATTATTTAAATTTAATATTAAATAATAATTTTAATTTTTTAATATTTTCATTGTTTTTAATTTTATTTATTAATAATAAATATTTTTTATTATATATTTTATTTTTAAAAATAATATCATTATTATAAATATTTTTATATTTTAAACATTTAATTTTTATTAAATTTTTAAATATTTTTTTAATATTTTGATTAATATTATTTTGATAATACAAAAATTTTTTATTATTTAAATAATTAAAATTTAAAATTATAAATTTTATTTTATTTTTAACTTTTAATATTATATTTTCTATTTTTTTTTTAATATTTATATTATTATAATTTTTATTATTAATATAATTATTTATAATATTATTAAATGATACAATTTTAATATTAAAATATATTATATTAATTAATGATATTTTTTTATTAAAATTATTAATATTAATAAATAATTTTTTTTTAATATTTTTATTATTATATATAATATTTAAAAAAAAAAAAAAATTTTTAAAACATTTATTTTTAATTATATTATTAATATAAAATTTTTTTTTAATATTATTTATAAATAATAATGGTTTTTTAATTTTAGAATTAATTGATAATATTTCTAAAAAAATAATTTCCACACCAATTTTTTTATTTGGAGAATATATTAACATTTTTCTACCATTTAAAATAATTTTATAATATAATTGTATAATTTCAACAGATAAATTTTTAGATAAATTATATAAACGATTCTTAATATTAATATATTTATCATCAATATTTTTTTTTTCAAGTAAATGTATCATTAATAAATTATGTAATATTGTTAAAATTTCTATTAAAAAATAATCCCAATCTATATTAATTAAAGATAAACTATTAATTTTTTCCATTATTTTATTAATATTATTATTATAAATTAATTCTAATATATATACAGGAGATTCATTTTCTATAAAACCTAACATATTATTTACTATATTTAAATTTATTACTCCCTCTCCAATAACAATAGCTTGCTCAGTTAACGTAAGCGCATCTCTCATACTTCCATTTGCAGCATATGATAAAATTTTTAACGCATTTATATCAAATTTTATTTTTTCAATTTTTAAAATTTTTTTTAATTGATTATAAATTTTTTTTTTTTTTATTATTTTAAAATGAAATTTAAAACATCTAGATAAAATTGTTTCTGGTATTTTATTAATATCAGTAGTTGCTAATAAAAATTTAACATGTTTTGGGGGTTCTTCTAAAGTTTTTAATAAAGCATTAAAACTGTGTCGTGAAAGCATATGAAATTCATCAATAATATAAATTTTAAAACGACCTTGTATAGGTTTATAATATATGTTATCTAATAAATCTTTTGTATCCTCTACTTTAGTTTTAGAAGCAGCATCAATTTCAACCAAATCTGAAAAAGTACCATTATTTATTTGAATACAATTATCACAATAACCACATGGTTTATATTTAATATTTTTAATACAATTTAAACTTTTTGCTAATAATCTAGCAATAGTTGTTTTTCCTACCCCTCTAATACCATAAAAAATATAAGCATGATGTATTCTATTTAATATAAAACTATTTATTAAAGAAATTAAAATATGTTCTTGACCAATAACATCTTTAAAATACTTTGGTCTCCATTTAATAGCAAGTACTTGATAATTCAT